>DQCL01000031.1:6192-6400 GCA_003533975.1 Octadecabacter sp.
AAACTCGAACCCACGGTTATCAGCTTGGGCTTTTCCTTTTGCGCCACGGCCATCAGCGCGTCCGCATCAATCGTGTACCCATCTGCAAGAACGGGGGCCTCAACCGTGCGCAGCCCGAACAAACCAGCGCATCCCGCCACATGGTGTGTCACATGTCCGCCAACGGATGCCGGCGGCGCGATGATCGTATCACCCGCCTTACAGGTGG
>DQCL01000301.1:0-4078 GCA_003533975.1 Octadecabacter sp.
GGAGTCAGGCCAAGAAGAACTGAATATTCGCTACTCATCGGCCATGGATTGCGCCGACCACCACACCATTGCAAAGCACGCGATCAAGGAAATTGCGTGGCAGCAAGGCCAAGCCGTGACCTTTCTTCCAAAATGGGACGCTGCGCGGGTCGGGTCTTCTAGCCATGTGCACCAGTCGCTTTGGAAAGACGGAAAGCCAGCATTTTACGAGAAAGATGCAAAGCTGGGAATGTCTCAATTGATGGAACATTACATGGCTGGGCTGATTGCCTATGCGCCAGATTACACATTCTTTCTTGCGCCGTATGTGAACAGCTACAAACGCTTTTCCAAAGGCACCTTTGCGCCAACAAAAACGGTTTGGTCCATCGATAACCGCACCGCAGGTTTTCGGCTGTGTGGCGATGGAACCAAGGGCGTGAGAGTAGAATGCCGGATCGGCGGTTCGGACCTGAACCCCTATTTGGCACAGGCCGCAATGCTCGCTGCAGGTATTCAGGGCATTGTCGAGAAAATGAAACTCGCCCCGCCAACGACGGGTGATGTTTATGAAGACGCTAAAGCACGCGACATTCCACAAACGCTCCGTGCGGCGACGGAAACTCTGCGCAATTCTGATTTCTTGCGGTCCGCCATGGGTGATGATGTGATTGATCACTACACACGCTGCGCGGAGTGGGAGCAGGAAGAATTTGACCGCGCCGTGACCGATTGGGAAATTGCACGCGGCTTTGAGAGGGCATAAGCGACATGACGATAACTTGCATTTCACCCATCGACGGATCTGTCTTTGCGACGCGCGAAACACTTTCACTTTCAGAGGCGCAGGCCAAAGTATCTGCAGCAAGTGATGCACAGATTGCTTGGGCTGCACGACCTCTGGAAGACCGGATTGCACTTGTAAGGGCAGGGGTCGCCAATGTTGGCGCGATGAACGACGACATTGTGCCCGAGCTTGCCCATCAAATGGGCCGCCCGATCCGTTACGGCGGCGAGTTTGGCGGGTTTGACGAACGAGCGAGCCATATGGCAGACATTGCCATTGACGCGCTGGCGCCAATCAATGTTGAAGACAGCGGTCAGTTTCGCCGTGTCATCAAACGTGTGCCGCACGGCGTGGTGCTGGTGATTGCACCTTGGAACTATCCTTATATGACAGCGGTCAATACCGTGGCGCCTGCGCTGATTGCTGGCAATGCGGTGATGTTGAAACACGCTTCTCAAACGCCGCTTGTTGGGGAACGGATGGTACAGGCATTTGTTGATGCCGGCGTGCCTGCGGATGTCTTTCAAAACGTTTTTCTGGACCACCAGACAACATCTGACCTTATTGCCTCGAAGGTTTTTGGCTTTGTGAACTTCACCGGCTCTGTCGGCGGTGGGCGTGCCATCGAAAAAGCGGCAGCCGGAACGTTTACGGGCATTGGGCTCGAACTTGGGGGTAAAGACCCGGGATACGTTATGGAGGACGCGGATCTGGATGCCGCCGTTGACACCCTCATCGACGGAGCGATGTTTAACGCCGGTCAGTGCTGTTGTGGGATTGAACGGATCTACGTACACGAAAGCCTTTTTGACACGTTTGTCGCCAAGGCCGTTGAAATCGTGAATGGCTATGTACTGGGCAATCCGCTGGATCCTGAAACCACGCTAGGGCCAATGGCGCACGTACGGTTCGCAGCCGAAGTCCGCGCCCAAACAGCCGAAGCGATCGCGGACGGTGCTGTGGCACAGATCGACCCTGCCAGCTTTCCAAACGACGGTGGGGCCTATTTGATGCCGCAAATTCTGACAAACGTAACCCATGATATGCGTGTGATGCGCGAAGAGAGCTTTGGCCCCGTCGTTGGGATCATGCCTGTAAAAGACGATGCGGAAGCAATCCGCCTGATGAACGACAGCGACTTTGGTTTGACAGCATCGCTGTGGACGAAGGACGTTACTCGCGCCGAGAAAATCGCGGACCAGATCGAAACAGGTACGGTTTTCATGAACCGGGCAGATTACCTTGATCCGGGCTTGTGTTGGACAGGTTGCAAAGACACCGGTCGCGGTGGTGGGCTGTCTGTGATTGGGTATCACAACCTGACGCGCCCGAAATCATATCACTTTAAGAAAGCCTAGCAGATGAACTTGAACACAAACTGGTCCTATCCAACCAACATCCGTTTTGGCGCTGGGCGCATCAAGGAAATTGCCGATGCCTGTACTGCTGCTGGCATCAAGAAACCCTTGCTAATTACGGATCGCGGCCTTGCTGGAATGGATATAACGCAAAACACGCTTGATCTGTTGGATGCAGCAGGTCTGGGCCGGGCTATCTTTGCCGATGTTGATCCGAACCCGAATGAAAAGAATGCCGAAGCCGGTGTGCGTGCCTTTGTCGAAGGTGGGCACGACGGCGTTGTTGCGTTTGGCGGAGGGTCCGGTTTGGATCTGGGCAAGCTGGTCGCGTTTCTTGCGGGGCAGACCCGCCCGATTTGGGATTTTGAAGACATCGGTGATTGGTGGACGCGCGCGGATGCAGACGCCATCGCTCCCATTGTGGCGGTGCCTACAACTGCGGGAACTGGGTCAGAGGTCGGACGTGCATCCGTCATCACCAATTCTGAGACGGAAGAGAAAAAAATCATCTTCCACCCCAAGTTCCTGCCAAGCGTTGTGATCTGCGATCCTGAACTAACGGTTGGTATGCCGCCGTTCATCACCGCGGGCACCGGACTTGATGCCTTTGCGCACTGCGTCGAGGCTTATTGTTCACCCCACTACCACCCGATGTCGCAAGGCATAGCCCTCGAAGGGATGCGTCTGGTGAAAGACTACCTTCCACGCGCTTACGCGGACGCCAATGATATCGAGGCACGCGCGCATATGATGTCTGCCGCGCTTATGGGGTCCACGGCGTTCCAAAAAGGGCTGGGGGCCATTCACGCTTTGTCACACCCCATCGGAGCGATGTATCACACACACCACGGCACTACGAACGCCGTCTGTATGCCATCCGTGTTACAATTCAATCGGCCTGCCATTGCCGATCGGATGGCCATGGCCGCAAATTACCTTGGAATTGGAGGCGAGTTCGACGGGTTTTGTGCTTACGTCGACACGCTGAACGCATCCCTTAAGATTCCAAAGTCGCTTGGCGAACTTGGCATTGAAAACCCAGATGTCGAACGCATCGTCGCAGGAGCGTTGGCGGATCCAAGTACAGGTGGAAACCCGATTGAAATGACGCAGAGCAACACGAGAGAACTATTATTTGCCTGCCTCTGAACACATTGTCTCGATCATGGATCAGTGTTCCGCGGGCGCGAAAGCACAGAAGGGGCATTTTCTGTACGGGTCCGCCAGACAAAGCTATTACTTTACGCCAAATAGCATTGCTTGTGCGCATCAAGTCGATAACTTGAGCATCAATTATTTTTATCAGGTGCGCGCAGATGATCAAAAGTCGGATCACGCTTAAGCAGTTAGAGGCATTTGCCTATGTTGTTGATACGGGCACATTCCGCGCGGCCGCCGCAGCGCTTGGGACGACCCAGCCCAACATTTCCGCGCGTATCACATCCCTTGAGGCCGCGTTGAAAGTCACTCTAATGATCCGCGACGCAGGGTCTATACGGTTGACGGCAAATGGTGAAAAGCTGCTTCGAAACACTCGAGACGTGCTCTGGGCTGGTGAGGCTCTGCTTGAGCAAGCCGGTCGCCAGGACTTGATCGAAGAAACCCTGAGGTTGGGGGTCACGGAACTTGTCGCTTGTACGTGGTTGCAGGAATTTTTGCGCCTAATAAAAGGAACTTATCCCAATCTGCGAATACAACTCGAAGTCGATATTTCGGCGTCGATCGATGCGCGCTTGATGGAGGGGCAGCTTGATTTAGCACTGCAAACAGAGCCGTTTAGAACAACGGTTTTCGCAAGCGAACCTTTGGGGTCAGAACCCTATTGCTGGGTTGCAAACTCTGAACTGATCCAGAAGGTCGGCAAGGCCGCAGCAATCGCGGACCTATTTGGCGTAACGATTCTAACCCACGCCAAACACACTCAAGCGGGCGCCGCTTTGCATCGCTTGGCAGG
>DQCL01000301.1:4162-8179 GCA_003533975.1 Octadecabacter sp.
CCACTGTCATTCTATGCGCGCTATGCGCCTGCACGGGCGGCGCTGTATGTCGGCAAGGCCGCTCAGTTAGCGCAAAAGGCGATGAACTCCCATTAGATCATAAAAAATGATCAGGGTTATAGGTTTAATCAATTTGATTATTTGCTGAGGTTTAGGCCTCATACTCCTGAACCTTACTGCAGGAGTCTCAGATGGCAGCGACATCTATCCGCCTTGGCGTCGATATCGGCGGCACATTTACCGACGTTGTTTTGGAGAAAGATGGGGAACTGTTTTCAACCAAAGTACTAACAACATATGTCGCGCCGGAAAACGCCATCATTGATGGCATGTATCAGGTCTGTGCCAAAGCGGACGTAGATCCTTCGCAGATCGACCAGATCATCCATGGCACAACGTTGGCGACGAATGCCCTGATCGAGCGACGTGGCGCCAAGACCGCCCTGATCACCACCGAAGGCTTCCGTGATGTTATCGAAATGCGAACTGAAAGTCGATTTGAGCAGTATGACTTGAACCTCAATCTTCCGGATCCGCTGTTGCCTCGTCATATGCGATTTACTATCGGAGGGCGCGTTGATGCAAATGGCGCCGTGCTGATTGATATTGACCGTGCCGAGGTCGAGGCGGTTGTTGATCAGATCGCCAAGGCGGGTTTTGAAAGCGTCGCAGTCGGGCTGATCCATTCTTACCTTAACCCCACACATGAACAGCTGGTGCGTGAGGTGCTCGCTGAGAAACTACCCGATGTTGCGATTTCGATCTCATCCGAAGTCTCGCCCCAGATGCGCGAATACGAACGGTTCAACACGGTCGTCGCCAATGCCTATATTAAGCCGTTGATGGCGTCCTACCTGGGCCGCCTCGAAGATCGTTTGAAGGCCGAAGGCGTCTCTTGTCGTATTTTTCTGATGCATTCGGGCGGTGGCATTATCTCGATTCAGAACGCGGCCGACTTCCCAGTACGCTTGGTTGAATCCGGCCCCGCTGGTGGTGCCGTTTTCGCAGCCCATATCGCGGCACGTTATGGTTTGGACAAAGTGCTTTCCTTTGACATGGGCGGCACCACGGCCAAGATTTGTCTTATCAAAAACCAAACTCCAAAAACGTCGCGGGTGTTTGAAGTCGCGCGAACCTATCGATTCAAAAAAGGCTCTGGTATGCCGATCTCGATCCCTGTGATCGACATGGTCGAAATCGGGGCAGGCGGCGGATCACTTGCGCATGTAGATGCCATGCGCCAGATCCGCGTTGGTCCGGAAAGTGCGGGATCCGAGCCTGGTCCAGCCTGCTATGGGCGTGGCGGTGAACGCCCCGGCGTGACAGACGCTGACCTCGTCCTGGGCAAGTTGGATCCAGATAACTTTGCGGGTGGTTCGATCAAGTTGCACCCAGAAGCGTCCAAAGCCGCTTTGAACAGGAATGTTGGTGAAAAGCTGGACATGGACGCTGTCGAAGCGGCCTTTGGCGTGGCTGAGGTTGTCGATGAAAACATGGCCAATGCCGCGCGGGTTCACGCGGTTGAGAACGGTGAAGACCTTTCTGAATACACTATGATTGCCTTTGGCGGCGCAGCCCCGCTGCATGCTGGTCGCTTATGCGAAAAGCTCGGGGTTGATCGACTTCTGGTTCCACCGGGGGCGGGCGTTGGCTCGGCTATCGGGTTCCTGCGCGCGCCCTTTAGCTTTGAGGCCAACCGCTCAGTTTATATGAAACTTAGCGATTTCGACGCCGAGCGGATCAAGTCCCTTCTTGGCGACCTAAAGGCCGAGGCAACCGGGTTTGTACGCACCTGTGATGAGGTCAGCCCGATTTTGTCGGAGTTTAAAGTTTACATGCGCTACACTGGACAAGGCTGGGAAATCCCGATTGACCTGACCGAAGCCCAAGCCATGGCCCCAGACGCCGCCACGTTTGAGGCCCGCTTTATCGAGGACTATTCTAAACTGTTCGGCCGTCCCGTTGAGGGAATGGATATCGAAATTACCGTCTGGTCCGTCAACGCAACAACCCCACCCGAAACGGTCCCACGCATGGTCGAAACCGCGGGTTTGGAAGCCGCAACAACTACAGGTTCTCGCCAGCTCTTTGACGCGGGATCTGCCAAATACCTCGAAGCGGGTATCGTCAACCGGTTTGAAATGCCTTTGGGCGCACGCGCCACAGGCCCTGCCGCGGTCGTCGAAGACGAGACGACCATCATTGTTCCAGCGAGCAGGGACGCCATTCGCCAGCCCGATGGCTGTATCGACGTTATCATCAAAGGAGCGGCCCAATGACCCAAGAGCATTCAAAAGTCGCCTACCAAGTTATGTGGAACCGCCTGATTTCTGTCGTCGAAGAACAGGCCCAAGCCCTCGTGCGTACGGCGTTTTCGACCTCTGTTCGTGAAGCAGGGGATCTGTCCGCAGGGGTCTATGATGTCTCTGGCAATATGCTCGCCCAGGCTGTCACGGGCACACCGGGTCACGTCAATGCGATGGCCGATGCAGTTGCCCATTTTATTCGCCGTATCGGTCCTGAAAACATTCATGACGGCGACGTTTACATCACCAATGATCCTTGGGAAGGCACCGGCCACCTGCATGACATCACCATGGTCACTCCTTCGTTTCACAAGGGCGCTTTGGTTGGATTTTTTGCCTGCACCGCGCATATCGTTGATATCGGCGGGCGTGGTTTCGGGGCGGATGCGCATAGCGTATACGAAGAAGGGCTTTACATCCCGATCATGAAATTCGCGGATAAGGGCAAGGTGGATGAGACCCTGACGCGGATCATTCGCGGCAATGTCCGCGAGCCAGATCAGCTGATCGGCGACGTCTACGCGTTGGCCACATGTAACGAAATCGGCCACCGCCGTTTGGTTGATATGATGGACGAATTCGACCTTGTGGACCTCAACGGCATCGCTGATTTCATCCTCGATAATTCCCGCCGCGCGACCCTTGAACGGATCGCTGCCCTTCCACAGAAATCTGCCGAGGGCGAAATGACCATGGACGGTTTCGACCGCCCCATAACGCTCAAGGTGAAGGTCAGCGTGCAGGGCGACAAGATCATCTCTGATTTCACCGGCTCATCCGGAGTTGATAAAAAGGGCATCAACTGCCCGCTGGTCTATGCCAAGGCCTATGCTTGCTACGCCTTAAAGGTCGCCATCGCACCAGAAATCCCGAACAACGCGGCTTCGCTTGCCCCGTTCGAAATCACAGCACCTGAGAATTCGATCGTCAACGCGCTGCATCCCGCACCCGTGGCCTTGCGTCATATTGTTGGGCATTTTGTTCCGGACGCGGTCTATGACGCCTTTGACAAAATCGTGCCCGACCTTGTGCCCGCCGAGGGGGCAGGGTGCCTGTGCAACTTTCAGGTCTCGCTGCGCCCGCGCACCGATGCGCCAGCCCCAGCACACGCCCGCCGTTCTGAGGTGCTGACCTTTAACTCCGGCGGATCAGGTGCGCGCCCCGAACATGACGGTCTGAACGCGACGGCCTTCCCCTCAGGTGTGATGACAATGCCGATCGAGGCGACCGAACATGCCGGCCCCGTAATCATTTGGCGCAAGGAACTGCGCCCCGATAGTGGCGGCGCAGGTAAAACCCGTGGCGGCCTTGGCCAGTATATGGAGGTCGGCGCCCAAGAGGGCCACGAGTTCGACATCCAAGCCATGTTCGATCGCGTCGACCACCCCGCGCGAGGACGACGTGGCGGCGCGGCAGGGGCTGCAACGACGATTGTCCAAGACGATGGCAGCGCCATGAATGGCAAAGGCAAACAATTCGTCCCTCATGGCCGCAAAGTCGTCATGGCCTTTCCCGGAGGCGCGGGCTACGGCGACCCGTCCATGCGCAGCACAGAGCTGGTGAAACGGGATCTCGCCCGCGGATATATATCGGCGGAAACGGCCGCACAGGACTATAACCTTTCGCCTGCTGACATCGCAGAGGTCCAAGCTGCCGTCGACCAAGGGGATGCAAAGTAAGGACCCAAGCACAGCAAACACGTCCTATGATA
>DQCL01000062.1 GCA_003533975.1 Octadecabacter sp.
TTGTTTGGCCTGCAACGTTCTCATGTTTCGGGCGAGGGTCTCTCTCAATGGCTTTCACCCGCAAGCCCATTGATGATTGCCGTAGAAACCCAAACTATAGCTGAGTACTTCCCCTCGGTTCATCGTCGCTCCGCCCCACTTCCCTTTTTGGAGATGGTGATGAAACCGGCAGTAGGAACATCCGTGAATATTGGTTGTGCCGTGCGATTTCAATCAGGCGGTGCTAATGCTGTGCTGGCTCCCGGGGAGGTTCTTGTAGCGCGCAAATGGAACAACGCGGGGGCCATACACGTCCTCGGCCAGTCTTGTGAACAGGCTTGGGAAAATAACGCGAAGTTCCTCGCTTACGGGTTTGGCCAAGGCCTTCATCGCCATGGGACCAGGATAGAAGCTTTCTGACGGAGCGCCGTTTGCGAAGACGATCTGGTGGGCATCGAACATAAGGTGAATGTACGTGACGCTCCGTTTGCCTTTTGCAATCCGCGCCTTGCCGCCGTGAAGTCGCGCAAGATGGATCGCACGTACGAGCGTCACTTCCCGACCGCTCGGGCGAACCAGGATACCATGCTGCGGCGACACGAGAAGTGGCGCATTCGCCCCGATGAGATCGGGCGCAATCCAGATTGGGAGCATCTTGGGCGCTGCCTTGAGTTCGTCCTGATTGAGAGTGCGACGGGCCACCCATTGCAAGGTCTGCACACCATTGTCGCGGGTTACGATGCGGTCCCCAGGTTGAAGGGACTCAATCGGGCGCTCGCCGCTTTCCGTCAGGATGAGAGTCTCGGGCGTGAAACAGACCACGCCGGTGGTCTCCAAGGTGAAGCTGTTATTGTCGCCGGTGGCAGCGGTGAAGGTGATGCTCCCACCCGGGCCGAATTCAGTATTGTCTGAATAATCGACCGCATTGCCTTTGGTGTCGGTCGTATTGGACTGGTTCAGAACGCCGTCATCGGTTTGGTCCGCCCAGAGTTCGAACAGCGTATCGTAATGATCGGACAGATCGATGCTGTCGTTGTTGGTTGTGTCGCCGTCGTTTATCGCGCCAGTATTGCCAGCGTTGAAGTCCGTGATCGTGTCGCTGCCGCCGGAATAGGTGAACAGGTCATCGCCAGCGCCGCCTGTGAGTGTGTCGTCGCCGGTACCGCCATCCAGAACATCATTTCCGGCACCGCCGCTGATCGTGTCATTGCCTGTTCCTCCATCAACGATGTCATTCCCGGTGCCTCCGTCAACTATGTCGTCGCCGCCTCCGGCAACGATCTCAATCCCAGCGCCGTCTGCCGTGGCATTGACGACATCGGCCTCGGGGCCGAGGATCAGGCGCTCGATTTCGGAGAAGGTGATCGTGTTGGTACCGTCTGTGATCGTGCCGGATTTGTCTCCATCGAAGGCGACGGTGAGTGGAGCGGTTGTGCCGCTCAGGTCGATCGTGTCGTAGTTGACGCCAGTGGTGATAGCCTCGCCACCGATGATCGTGTCGTTGCCAAAATCGTCCAGTACGACGAAGGTATCTTCATCCGCGCCGCCTTGCAGCAAGTCGTCACCGGTTGCCGCGATACCTGTACCCGGTTCATCGAACCAGACATCTGTGACCGTTAAGCTCCCGTTCGCCTCGGTGTAATCCAGTTCGATCCGGGCCACTGGGCCGGCGATGTCTACGAGGATCGAGCCGGTTGGCGAGTTGTCCCCGGTGTCGAAAAGCGGGCCTTGGAACGTGTCGTTGCCCGCGACGGCATCGGTGTCGGAGCCGTTTACCCCCGAGCCTTCAGTGACCGTGAACGAAATAAGATTGTTGTTCGCGTCATAGGCACGGATCGTCAAAGTTTCTGAATTCTGCTCGAAGTCATTGACGCGGAACTGGGCATTCTCGACAGTATTCGAGAAATCCAACGTGAGGACACCGTCAGACCCTTCAAGTCCGAGTGCGCTGTTGGTACCGACGGAGCTGCTGCCAGCGTCGATCCCCGTAGTATAGACGGTCGTCGTTTCATATTGCCCGGCTCCACCGGTGACACTGAAATCGACGGTTGTGTCGCCAATCGTCTGAGAGCCTGTGGTGACAGCGTCAAGATTATCGATCTGTCCCCCATCGTTGGGGTCGGGTATCGCGCTCCATTCGAAGGCGACACGCTCTAGTGGGATTTCCGCAGTGCTTTCGCCGCCTGTAATGGTATCGGCACCGTCGCCGCCCTGGATCGTGTCGTCGCCGAGGCCACCATCAAGGCTGTCGTCGCCGCTTCCGCCGTAGACCTGATCGGCTCCCTCACCGCCGTCGATGGTGTCCATCCCAGCACCGCCGTCGAGCGAGTCGTCACCCAGCCCGCCAAGGATCGAGTCGTTGTCGGCTCCGCCGTCGATTGTGTCGTTGCCCGCACCGCCGTCGATGATGTCGTCGCCGTCACCGCCGGTTATGATATCATCACCCGGCTCAAGCGGGTTCAGCAGTTCGGTAAACTCGATCTCGGCCCAGCCACCGTGCGTTTCCACCCCGACGAATTGAATGTGGGTGGCGTTGATAGGGATCACGAGGTCGATCGTGGAGTCCGAAGGCCCAGAGTAAATCAAGACGGAGTCGCCGTTCGTGATTGCGTTCTGGTAGCCAATCCCTCCGCCACTGCCGGATAGTGTATCACCGTTTGGATCAGTGGAGCCAAAGCTGACATAGACATTGACGATCCCGTCGTCGACGCCGTTTGTCCCTTCGACCAAAGTGATCGATGTTCCGGCAGGGACCTCCTGACCGAAGGAGTATTCAATAATATCATCGACATGATATCGAGATTCCGTGTCGATATCCCCGTCGATGAAGTTCAGCGGATCGTCTACGTCGCCCGTACCATGATCGCCAAAGTGGGTTGCTGTCCCGCCGGTACTGTTCTGCGCGTAGCTGTACTCTAGTGTGTCACCGAGGGCCTGAGATGGCCCCGTGCGATCTCCTTCGATAACGTCGTTGCCCGCACCGCCATCAATCGTGTCGCTTCCATCTCCGCCACCGAGCGTGTCCGCACCGTCCCCGCCGAGGATGGAATCATCACCAAGGCCGCCCTCGACAACGTCATCACCGGCACCAGCATCGATGGAATCATCATAGAAATAGGGGGAGTCCGGGCTGAGGTAGAAATCAACCTGTGCGGTGTCATTGGCGACAGTGACCTCGTGCAAGACACTATCATCACCATAATAGGTCAGCTGATAGGTACTGTCGTCGTTGGTCGAAATCGAGTGGACGTTTTCGAACACTAGCCGATCGACTACGTCCTCATCGACGATGGTGACGGTGAAATCGTCGTTAAACCCGGACAGGTCAAGCCGGTAGATATCGGCGGAGCCATCGTTACCACCGCCCTTTTCAATCTGAATGAGGCTGACACCCTCGGTCAGGGCGTCATCGGTGATTGTGAAATCCTGCGCAAGCTCCTTATTTGGCGTGATCGCATCAACTTTCAGGATGACCCTGCCGTTCGCATCCAGATTTGTGTCCGTGATCGAAAATGCGAACACTTCAGCGCTTGTAGCCGGACCCGCAGGTGTGCCGGTATAGGCGTTTGGTGGCATGCCAATCGAGGACCCGCCGCTAATCTGTTCGTAGTCACCATAGATGGTGTCGTTGCCAGCCCCGGCATTGATCGTATCGCGACCGCCTCCGCCAATGATCACATCGTCGTCGCCATCGGCTCCGTCGATCTCATCTCCTTGAAGGTCGGTATAGCCAACCCCAATGGTTTCTGCGCCTTCTTCCCCCGTGATGATACCATCGGGCGCGTAGTAGGGCGTGACAGCCGCATTCTGCGGCTGAATCTGGACTGTATAGAGTTCGCTATCAGTGCCGTAGTAGGTGCCTGTGTAGGTGCCATCTCCGTTGTCAGTGAAATTTTGCAACCCTTCAAGGTAGAGTTGATCTTGAACGTTGATGCCAGTGTCCTTGAGGACGAGGGTGAAGTTGTCAGCGAATTCCGACAGGTCGACACGGATGACGTCTTCTTGATTGTCAGAGCCGCCAAACTTTTCGATTGTCAGGATAGTTATCGGATCCGTTGACGTATTCGTAATTGTTACGTCGTTGGCGTTGTTCTTGTCGGCAAAGCCGTCGACCGCGACTTTAACGTCACCGTTTTCCGGAACCAAAAGGTCCGTCAAGGTGTAGGTGCTGATTTCCGCGCCTGAGGCGGGTGGCGGTGGTAACGGCATTGTAAATTATCCTTGTCGTAAATTATCCTGTTCGTTCTTTGATCGAGCCTTTTCACCAATCACTCATGCCGCCATCAATAATGCGGCAATTTAGCAATCGAGGCGTTAAGATATTGCGGAAATTTCAAGCAAACCTAAGACTTTGGCGTGTCATCTCTTGGGAGAATGTGGGCATTTCTGTGTCATCTGCAGAGGGACATGCCGGCACTTTCCCGCTGTTTATTCCGATTTGCCGGAATTTGATTTAATTGACATGTTAAGCAATGGGATAGATCGCAGAACCGTAGCAGACATCGCCAAAAATATTTCGAGCATGAGTTGGGTCTTAGTCTGCCGATCATAACCCCTAACAAAGATTGTCATATCGAGCATGCGCAAGGTGCTTGAATTGACCGGGTTTCCAATCAATTGTGATCCTTAGTCAGGGCGACACCAACTGGAGGACGGCTATGCGATACGAAAGTCCGAGAACGATAGAAGATGCTGTTGATTTGTTGGTAAATTCCGACGGTCGCGCATTCGTACTTGCAGGGGGAACGGACCTGCTGGTTCGGATGAAAGGCGATGACTTCGACGCTAGCCTTGTGGTCGATATTAAGTCGATCGATGGCATGGATCGGATTGAAGAAAATCATGATGGATTCGTGATCGGCGCAGCTGTGCCGTGTGCCGCACTTGGTGAGCATGCAGCATTAGGTGCGGCCTGGCCCGGTGTCGTCGAGGCCGCAAATCTCATCGGTTCCACGCAGGTGCAATCACGCTGCACGATATCAGGCAATCTGTGCAACGCGTCACCTGCCGCAGACAGTGTCCCTGCCATGGTTGCCGCAAATGCGCAGGCTCGTATTGTTGGGCCGAACGGAACGCGGACGATTCCTGTTGCTGACGTTCCAATCGCACCGGGGCAAACATCGCTTGCGAAGGGCGAGATCATCGAGGCGATTTTGTTACCTAAACCAGAGATGCGGTCTGGTGATGCATACCTGCGCTTTATTCCGCGTACAGAGATGGACATTGCCGTGGTCGGTGCAGCGGTGAACTTAACCTTGGATGCGGACGGAACCGTGCAGACGGCGCGGGTTGTGTTAGGGGCGGTCGCGCCTAGTGTCGTGGTCGTCGAAGCAGCAGAAGCTGCCCTTGTAGGAAGCAAGCTGAATGCGGACACGCTCAAATCTGTTGAGGCTGCCTGCGTCGCAGCGAGCACCCCGATTGATGACAAACGCGGGACCGTCGAATTTAGAAATCAAGTCGCAGGCGTGCTGGGGCGTCGAGCCGCAGCAATTGCGTATGAACGCGCGGGAGGCCAATCATGACATCCATAGCTGTATCTACGACCATCAATGGTGATGATGTCGAATTTCTGTGTAATGCAGACGAAACGTTGTTGGACGTATTGCGAAACCGTCTTGGTCTTATGGGCGCGAAAGAAGGCTGCGGCACGGGAGATTGCGGTGCATGCAGCACGATAATGGATGGGCGGGTTGTGTGTTCGTGCCTCGTGCTCGGGGCCGAAACGCAAGGACGCGAAATCGAAACGATTGAGGGGATGTCTGAGGGGCAAGACCTGCATCCGCTTCAGGCCAAATTCATTGAACATGCAGCACTGCAATGTGGAATCTGCACTCCGGGTTTCTTGATGGCAGCCAAAGCATTGCTGGCTGCCCACCCAGACCCGAGTGAAGAAGAAATTCGGTTTTGGCTGGCAGGGAACCTGTGTCGCTGCACCGGATACGACAAGATCGTTCGCGCCGTGCAAGACGCCGCTGCGGAGATGAGAGGAGCAAAAACATGACCTTTGATCCCAGCTACAAAGAAAAAGCGCTGAAATCTGTCGGTACGAGGCCATTGCGCCCAGATGGTGTAGATAAAGTCACTGGTCGCGCGCGCTATGGCGCAGATTTCAACATGCCGGGCCAGTTGATAGCCCGTGTTCTTCGCAGCCCTCATGCTCATGCGCGTATTGTTCGGATTGATACGTCACAGGCTGAGGCGCTGAAGGGCGTCAAAGCGGTGATCACCGCTGCCGACATTCCGGATCAAACGAACGGCGATGGTGCGCTGTTTGCAATTCTCGATAACTGTATGGCGCGGACCAAGGCGAAGTATGACGGCCATGCCGTTGCTGCTGTAGCCGCAATTGATGCTACCGTTGCGCGTGCCGCACTGAAGTTAATCGACATTGAATATGAGGTTCTCCCGCATGTGGTTGAGGTGGACGAGGCGACGAAACCCGATGCGCCGCTGATTGACGAAACGATCTTTACGACTGGTGTCGATCCAGCCCCAACTAAACCCTCTAATGTCGCAAACCGTGCAGAGTTCGGGCACGGTGATGTCGAAGCAGGTTTTGCGCAGGCTGATGCAATCGTTGAGCGCACCTATAAAACCGAGCAAACACATCAGGGCTATATTGAACCGCACGCCTGTGTTGCGAATTGTAATTCTGATGGAACGGCAGACCTATGGGTCTGTACGCAAGGCCATTTCGTTTTCAGACAAACCTGCGCCGATCTGCTGGGCCTTGAGGTTTCAAAGCTGCGGGTGACGTCTTCGGAAATTGGTGGTGGGTTTGGCGGCAAAACGCATGTCTGGGCCGAACCCGTTGCGCTGGCGTTGTCGCGCAAGGCTGGGCGGCCAGTTAAACTGGTAATGTCCCGTGAGGAGGTTTTCCGTGCTTCTGGCCCAACGAGTGCCACATCAATCGACGTTAAGATTGGCGCAACGAAAGATGGTAAAATCACCGCGGCTGAAGCCACGCTTCGATATTCTAGCGGGCCCTACCCAAATAGTTGGGCCGAAACAGGTGCGATGACGTCATTCGCTTGCTACGATCTCGAGAACGTCAAAACAGTTGGCTTTGAGGTTGTGGTCAACCGCCCCAAAGTTGCGGCCTATCGGGCGCCGTCTGCGCCGATGGCAGCCTTTGCCGTTGAGAGTGCCATAGATGAGTTGGCGCATGCGGTAAAAATAGACCCCCTTGATTTGCGTATCAAGAATGCAGCCAAGGAGGGCTCTCGGTCCTCATATGGACCGATTTATGGACCCATTGGAATTGGCCCAACGCTAGATGCGGCTAAGACGCATCCGCACATGAACGCTCCTTTGGGAAAGAACCAAGGGCGCGGAATGGCGTGCGGTTTCTGGTTCAATTTTGGCGGGCAGACTTGTTCTGATCTCAACATCAGTGCGGATGGTACGGTGGCGTTGGCTGTTGGTACGGTTGATGTCGGTGGGTCGCGGGCCTCTCTGTCGTTGATCGCAGCCGAGGAGCTGGGCATCGACTATCAGGATGTGAAAGCCGTCATCGCTGACACAGCATCCCTTGGATACAACGATATGACTGATGGTAGCCGTGGCACGTTTTCGTCTTCAATGGCGACGATCTCTGCTGCGCGTAATGCTATCAAGACAATGCGTGAGCGGGCGGCGTTGATGTGGGACATCCCCGTCGAAGACGTGGTTTGGGAAGAGGGCCACGCGAGGGCTGTTGGGTCAAAACACGGCAATCGCGCGCCGCTTTCTGTCAAAGATATTGCGGCTGAAGCGGGCAATACTGGTGGG
>DQCL01000320.1:0-5971 GCA_003533975.1 Octadecabacter sp.
CATCGGGATCATGGCGGGGAAGTTAAACGGTGTAATTCCTGCAGTCACACCAAGGGCTTGGCGCATGGAGTAGATATCAATGCCAGGGCCAGCACCGTCGGTGTATTCACCCTTCAAAAGTTCAGGCGCGCCGATGCAATATTCGACAACTTCGAGGCCACGCTGAACGTCGCCCTTCGCGTCCGGCAGTGTTTTGCCGTGCTCACGGGACAGGGCCTCTGCCAGTTTGTCCATGTCGCGGTTCAGCAGGCCGACAAAGGCCATCATCACGCGCGCGCGGCGCTGTGGGTTTGTCGCGGCCCATGCAGGCTGTGCTTTGGCAGCGATTTCAACGGCTTGATCCAGCTCAGCGACTGAGGCGAGCGGCACTTTGGCCTGCACTTCGCCGGTGGCTGGGTTGAAGACGTCAGCGAAACGGCCGGACGTGCCTTTGACGTGCGCGCCGCCGATGTAGTGGGTAAGTTCTGTTGTCATGATCGCCTCCCAGCGTTGTATGAGTCACCCTTATCATAGTCTTGCATTTTCGCCCGTTAAAGCGTCAGTATGGCAAATTCATATTGCAAAAATGCAGGACGGCTATGGCAAGTTGGGACGATATGCGGGTGTTTCTGGCAGTTGCGCGGGCGGAAAGCCTAAGCCGCGCGGCACCGACGTTGCGAATGGATGCGGCCACTGTCGGGCGACGCATCGCGCGGCTTGAGTCCGGCCTTGGTGCTGCATTGTTCGTGAAATCGCCACAAGGGTACGCACTAACCGACCTTGGGCTGCGCATGCGGGATCATGCCACCGATGCTGAGGCGTCGCTGACCCAAGCTATCGAGGAAGCACGCGGGGATCAGGCGGGTTTAACAGGACAAATCCGTATTGGGGCGCCTGATGGGGCTGCGAACTATTTGTTGCCGCAGGTGTGCGCGGCCCTTGCCGCCGAAAACCCTGGACTGGAAATTCAAGTGCTTGCTTTGCCGCGTTTGGTGAACCTGTCCAAGCGTGAGGCTGATATGGCGATCACGGTGTCGCCTCCGCAAGCAGGGCGGCTGACGGTGCAAAAGGTGAGCGATTATCGCCTTCACTTGGCTGCACCTAAAAGTGAAACGATTGAGAAGATGGATGACCTCAAAAGGCATCGCATTGTCGGCTACATCCCCGACATGATTTTCGACAAAGAATTAGACTACCTCGGCGATCTCGGGGCAGACGGTGTTCAGGTGGCGTCCAATTCGGTTGCAGTGCAAGTTATGGCACTGCGCAGTGGGGCGGGGGTTGGCATTATGCATGACTTCGCGCTGCCATTCGCGCCAGAATTAAAGCGTGTTCTGGTTGACCAGCTGTCCCTAACGCGGTCCTTTTACCTCGTGCGGCACGTCAGTGACCGGTCTTCTGACCGCCTAAACCGCTTTGCTGTGGCCCTAAATCAGGGGTTGAAGGCCGAGATTTCGCGTCTGGAGCGTCTGGTTGCTTGACTCCAACACAGGCTGGACGCGACACTTGAGTGATTAACAATAGGAGATTGCCATGATCGTGTCCCAAATCCTCAACTCCAAAGACACTGGCGGCGTTATCACGCTGACCTCTGATGCATCTGTTTCTGATGCTGCCGGCATTATGTCGGACAAACGGATTGGTACAATTGTGGTCAGTGATGATGGTGGCGCGACGCCTGCGGGTATTTTGTCTGAGCGTGACATCGTACGTGAATTGGGTCGGCAGGGGCCGAGCTGCATGACACGACTTGTCAGCGATTTGATGACCAAAAAGCTGATTACCTGCAGCCCGTCTGATACGTCTGACAGCGTGCTCACCAAGATGACCGAAGGGCGCTTTCGCCACATGCCTGTGATGGATGGTGACACGATGGTTGGTCTGGTTTCCATCGGGGACGCGGTTAAAGCACGTCTTGCAGAACTGGCAGCTGAGCGTGATGCGCTGACTGGCATGGTTATGGGGCACTAGCACACTTGCATTCTTGCTCGTGATGGGGTGTTTTGCCCTTCAAACTAGATGAGGACTACCATGCGCATTGGGCTCTATCCGGGGACGTTTGATCCCGTCACATTGGGGCACGTCGATATTATTCGGCGTGCTTGTTCATTGGTCGACAAGCTGGTTATCGGCGTCGCGATTAACCGCGATAAGGGGCCGTTGTTTAACCTTGAAGAGCGTGTCGCGATGATCGAGGCGGAATGCGCTGTGCTGTCCGGGGAAACCGGATGTGAGATTGTCGCACATCCGTTTGAGAACTTGCTGATTGATTGCGCCAAGGATGTTGGCGCTGGGATCATCATCCGTGGCCTGCGGGCTGTCGCTGATTTTGAGTATGAATATCAGATGGTTGGCATGAACCGCCAGTTGAACAATTCCATTGAGACAGTGTTCTTGATGGCCGAAGCCCAACATCAGGCGATTGCATCAAAGCTGGTGAAAGAGATTGCGCGATTGGGCGGAGATGTGAGCAAGTTCGTCACGCCCTCTGTGGAACGTGCCCTGAAAGAACGGTTGAAATAGCCGTCTAAGAAAAAAGGCCGCTCCGATTTGGGGCGGCCTTTTGTACGTGTCTCAAGTCAAATTTAGATGAGTTTACCCATCGCAACGGCTGTGTCGCCCATGCGGTTGGAGAAGCCCCATTCGTTGTCATACCATGTCAGGATGCGGCAAAGGTTGCCGTCCATAACTTTGGTCTGGTCTGTCGCGAAGATGGATGAATGTGGGTCGTGGTTGAAGTCCATGGACACCAGTTTACTATCTGTCACGCCCAATACACCCTTGAGCGGGCCAGAAGAAGCGGCCGCGTGGATTAGTTCGTTGATTTCTTCGATCGTTGTATCGCGCTTGGTTTCAAATGTCAGATCAACGCAGGAAACGTTCGGCGTCGGAACGCGGATCGCAACTCCGTCAAGAATGCCGTCAAGTTCAGGAAGCACGAGGCCAACAGCCTTGGCAGCCCCTGTTGATGTTGGAATCATGGACATTGCCGCAGCACGGGCGCGGTAAAGGTCGCTGTGCATCGTGTCCAAGGTCGGCTGGTCACCTGTGTAGCTGTGCACCGTCGTCATAAAGCCGCGTTTGATGCCGATGTTGTCGTTCAGAACCTTGGCGACCGGCGCCAAACAGTTCGTTGTGCAAGAGGCGTTGGAGACAATAATATCGTCTGACGTTAGCGTGCCATCGTTCACACCGTAAACGATCGTTTTATCCGCATCTTTTCCAGGTGCAGAGATCAGTACGCGGGAAGACCCGTTTTCAATGTGTGCTTGGCAGGCCTCTTTAGACTTAAAGATGCCGGTACACTCCAGCACGATATCAACATCAGCCCAAGGCAGATCAGCTGGGTTACGCAGTGCAGTTACCTTAATCGGGCCGCGACCTACGTCGATTGTATCAGCGGTTGTTGTGACCGGATGGGGAAAGCGTCCGTGAACCGAGTCGTACTGCAGCAGGTGCGCGTTTGTTTCTACTGGCCCAAGGTCGTTAATCGCGATGACGTCGATATCCGTGCGGCCGGATTCGATAATTGCACGCAAAACATTGCGTCCGATGCGGCCGAAGCCATTGATTGCTACTTTTACGGTCATGGGAGCCTCCAGTCTTGGATCAGCGGGTTTAGCAACATTTGCTGCTACTGTTGGCGCTAACATCCCCAAAAAAACCCAAAGGTCAACCCGTCTGCCCCAGATCTAGCGCCAGATTGCCATCCAGCTCATCAAACTAATGATCTTTCGACCCAGAAACACCACGGCGTTCAGGTGTAAGACATAATGGTCGAAAACGAAAAACGCGGCGATAACCGCGAACAAGATAAAGGCGATGCGTGTTGTCATGGGGCAGGGATAGCAGGTCCCGCGTGAAGGGGGAAATCATAGATTTGCAGGCGGGTTATTCGACGTGAGCCATGGTATTTTCAATGGGTGATTGAATGCGTGCTGAAACAGAAAAACGGCGCCGGTTTAGGGCGCCGTTTGAGAGGGAGACAGAATATGATGCCATCTAGAATTGGATATTTATACCCAATTGCACCCCATGGCGTGCGTAATTGTCACCAAAAGACCCACCGTATCCGGCCCTTAGAGCGACCTCGCTAGATGCGTTCGACGAGAGTACGCTCTCGAAACCTAGGGCCACATCGATAAGATTATCACTTAATCCTTGCACAGGGTAAGAAACGCTGGGCAAACCTGCGAACCCACTGCCGACGACTATTTCACTGCCTGAGACCACAGTGTATTCAACGCTGCCAGTCAGAACGCCGTTGCCTGACGGAAGCTGGTACTCACCGAGCACGCCGATAGAGCCCAGAACAGTGTTGGAGGATTGGTCTGCGATTGTCATGTTGAAGGCACCTGCACCTGTTTCAGTGAATCCATCGACAGAGATGTCATAGAATTCAATCGACGCAGTCGGGCCCATTCTGAAGCCGCCGACGTCGCGCAAGTAGTCAGCTTGTAGCGCACCGAAGAGTTGTGAACCATTCGTGCTTCCTGTGGCTGTTGATCCTAAAACAGAACGCGTGGAATCATACGATAAATCTTGATACCCCAACAAAGCCTGCACTGAAACGCCGCTTTCCATCTGGGATCGCATGAAGGCTGTCAAGGTGAGGCCCGTCAAGTCAACCTCACCAAGCCCGCCATTGGCCTCGGCTGTTGCGTTCACCGCACCTAAAGCGATACCGAACGACGTTCTTTCGTTCAGACGATTTTCGATACCCGCGGTGAATGCCAGAGCATCAACACCGTAGCCGATTGAGCTGGACGTCGCGTCATAGGTCGACTGCGAGCCGGACGTTGTGAACAGTCCGTATAGGTCACCACCCATCAACCAAGACTGAGCGCCGCTGTAACTTTTGGCGCGCTCATCGCCGCCAGCTATCGGCGCCATATTTGAAATTGCGGCAACCTGATCGCGGGCGGTTTCAAATCCGAGACTCGAAAAGGCGGGGGCAATGCTGAAGCCCACGCTGGCAAGAGCTGCTGCCTGTTCTGCCTCGTCCAGAGCCAGAATATCCTCTATCGTCGTTTTATAGAGCGCAGAGTTCCCAAGGTCCCAGTAGGGTAGGTTCGCAGCGGCATCCAAATAGCCAGCGGTCGAAAACAAATACTGGGTTTGCGCTTCTTCGACGATTTGTGCGAACTCGGGTGACATCCGAACGGTGAATTCATTCCCGTCTACGTCTGCAATCGTTAACGTATAGTTCAGGTTGGCATTGCGCAAATCCTCGATTGGATCGACAGCGAATAGCCCGTTGGCCTTTGCGGCGGCAACGATCTCGCTCGAAACCAGTCCGCCGTCGGCGTAGTCGGCGGTGATCACGGCTTCGTCGAGCCCCAGCGCACCGGCCAGTTCGGCTAATCTGACATTGAGCGCCGTCGCATCAAGCGCAAGCGTGCCATAAGTCCAGCCTCCCCCTGCAATGTTGTCCCACGCAATCAGAGAGGACTCATCGGTCGGATCATTGTTGTCGTCCCAAAACAATCCATCAGGCACCATAGTATCGTCGACTAGGGCCGTACCGAAGTTGGCTACATACTCTGGATTGCTCAATGCGCCAAAGGATAGGGTATCCACGGAGCTGGTCAGAGCAAGGCCTGCCCGATCATCTGAGAAGAACCCTATGTCTGCTTCATTCCCACCCGCACCAAAAAGGCCGTCTGGCAGTCTTGCACCAAGCCCGATCTGAGTTGCCGCAAGATTAAACAAAACGGCATTAGCAGGGTCCAGTCCACTCATTAGGTCGCCATTTGCGTCCCGCAGTTCAATCGTGAAACCTGTCATCCGCGCGCCGGTAAAGTTTGAAACCTTGCCGAAATTAAAATAATCGACCGTAGCAGAATCTGCATAATCGGTCGTCTGAAACGTCATGTCAAAAGGACTGCTGCCTGTCAGCCAGACTTTTACCCGCTTGCCAGATCCACTTTCTGAATCGCAATAAATATCAGGGTTGCTGGCCATAAGGCAGTTCGTCACGTCCCCACGCGAC
>DQCL01000320.1:6043-14632 GCA_003533975.1 Octadecabacter sp.
GTGCTGGTGAAGGTCACGGCCTTGATGCCCGGCTCCACGACACCTTCGTCCGGGTCCGAAAAGATCAGGCCGTCACCAGACGTGCCGATGAGAGGGTTTTCATTGAGAGTATCGGCCCAAGTCGCGCTACCGGCAATCTGCTCGTCACCGTAAGCTGCCGGTTATGCAAACCCCGGCATCAGCCAATCTGGGCTGAAGCAGACATTCTCGTATGACCGTGAAGAGGGTTAGTTCAAGCGGCCCATGTGCGCGGCGACATCTGCCATTCGCACAGAGAAACCCCATTCGTTGTCGTACCAGGCCAAGACGCGCACAGTGCGGCCGCCGATGACCTTTGTTTGGTCCGGTGCAAAGATTGAGCTTTCTGGCGTGTGGTTGAAGTCGATTGAGACCTTGGGCTCCGGATCATAAGCCATCACCATGCCCATGTGCCCCGCGCAGGCCTCTGCAACGACGGCGTTAACATCTTCAACTGTCACGTCCTTAGACGCTTCAAATGTCAGATCGACGGCCGAGACATTCGGTGTCGGAACGCGCAATGCGGTCCCGTCGAGCTTGCCTTCCATTTCAGGAAGCACAAGTGACAGGGCTTTGGCAGCGCCTGTGCTTGTTGGGATCATTGCCATTGCGGCAGCGCGGGCACGGTAAAGATCTGCGTGGCGGCGGTCCAGTGTGGGCTGGTCGCCTGTGTAGCTGTGGATCGTGGTCATGATGCCGCGCTCGATGCCGATCGCGTCGTTCAGGACTTTGGCAAGCGGGGCGAGGCAGTTGGTGGTGCAAGACCCGTTGGACACCATGCGGTGATCGGCTTCTAGTTCACGGTGGTTCACACCGTAGACGATTGTCTTGTCAACATTGCTCGCAGGGGCAGAGATGAGGACTTTGCCTGCGCCACGCTCAAGGTGAACGGAGGACTTCACGCCATCGTTAAACTGTCCGGTGCATTCGAGGACAACGTCACAGCCGCCCCAATCCAGTTCAGTTGGGTCATAGGTCGACATCACATCGATTGGGCCGCGTCCAAGATCGAGCTTGCCGTCGTTAACGGTGATCTCACCCGGGAAGCGTCCGTGTACGGAGTCGTAGCGCAGCAGGTGCGCATTCGTTTCAACCGGCCCAGTGGCATTGATTTTAACGACCTGAATGTCGTTGCGTGCGCTTTCCGCGATGTGGGAGAGGGTGCAGCGGCCGATACGGCCAAATCCATTGATACCTACTGTGACGGTCATAGCGCAGTTCCTTTCGGCGAATTTGTTGCTCCTCTCTTAGGGGGGAGGTCTGTACTGACCAAGCCCAAACTGTCTTTTTATCAGTATGTTAGCGATAACTGTGTAGGGCCGCCGCAGGTTTGCGCTAACATCATTGCGGCAGGAGGCATCACGCTGAGGGCGTTTGCGCTAACCGTTCTGAATTCGTGAAATGGGTGCCTCGAATCGTAGAATCAGTTCGCTAAAAGGTTCAGCGCTTGCTTGAACGACCCTCTCCATCTGCCGCGTCGAATGGGTGCCACAGTGCAAGAAGAGGGCGCTTTGATATGTCTTGGGGACTTGCGGCGACGTGATTGAACGCTAGGTTCTGCACCAACACAGACTTGGAGACGAAGATGAGCGGATTGATTGCCCTGTTGGATGACGTAGCAGCCCTGACACGGATTGCGGCGACCAGTATCGATGATGTGGCAGGGATGGCGGCTAAGGCCGGAACCAAGGCCGCTGGGGTGATCATCGACGATGCTGCTGTCACGCCGAAGTATGTGACAGGTTTAAACCCCAAGCGCGAACTTCCGATCATCTGGAAAATCGCACGGGCGTCGTTCTTTAGTAAGCTGGTCATCCTGCTTCCGGTGGCGATGTTGCTTAATTATTTTGCGCCTTGGGTGTTGATCCCGCTGTTGATGTTGGGCGGGCTGTACCTGTGTTTTGAGGGTGCTGAGAAGATTTATCATGTCTTGCGGCCTCATCACGATACTTATGTTGATGCAGATATGGATGCAGGTGATCCAGCACATCTGGAGGAAAGCCGTGTCAAAGGTGCCATCAAAACGGATTTCATTCTGTCTGCTGAAATCATGACAATTTCCTTGAACAGCGTTGTCGAGGAGTTTCCGGATGCAGTCCTTTGGATGCAAGGGATGACACTCGCCGCAATTGCGATTGCGATCACCATCGTGGTCTATGGAACGGTCGCGTTGATCGTAAAAATGGATGATGTCGGGGCTTGGTTAGCGTTGAACGCAAAATCAGGTTTTGGCCGCGGCGCGGGGCGGGGCCTTGTTCACGGTATGCCGCATCTGCTGACGGTTCTGTCGATTGTTGGGACAGCTGCAATGCTTTGGGTTGGCGGGTCGATCCTTGTGCACGGATTGCACGACCCTAACTTCCTTGGCTGGGCGCAACCCTATGGCTTTATCAAAGACCTGTCCCACAACATTGCAGGGGACAACGGCTTTGGGAATTGGGCTGTGACAGCGTTGAGTGACGGCGTTCTTGGATTGGCCGTCGGCCTGCTGTTGATCCCAGTTGTGACGCGCGTTCTTGCACCGATGATCGGGGCTGCCACGGGTTCAAAGGCGCAGCACTGACCTAGGTGCCCGCAAATCGCCGTTGCAAAGTTGGGATCGTGTAGGACTGGCGAATGTTGTTTTCGTCCTGTGGCACAAAGCCGGGATCAGATGTCACGCATCGTAAGCCGCAAATCTGACGCGTTGATTGTGTCTGAAAATCTACCAACCAAACGCGGCCACCTGGTGTCGAAACATACCCGTCAATGCCGAACTGAAAGTCAGACGCGAGGTCAATGACGGACGGAACCTCGTTGTCATAGGCACGCCCATAGGCACCATGGGTGTGATAGCTTGCAACGATCCCAAGACCCGCAGTGGGGGCGGGCATCTCACAGCCGGCAAACGTACCCGAACGCGGTGGCGTGCCTCTTAGATTACCGTTCTGATCTATGAAGAAATAGCCGCAGTATTCGCGGCGTTCCGTGATGGATCGCGCTTGGATGCCGTCTAGAAAGCTGCGCGCAAAATTATCGACGACTGGGCCGCTTGGTACATTTTGGGGCGCAACGCTGAAACCCGTGCTGTATTGTTCCGGGGTAGAGAATTCACCTTTCGGAGACATCTGACCTTGCGGCACATCACAGGCGCTGAGCGCGAAGGCTGCGGCGGTCAAAAGGGCGGTCAGTCTCATCATGTGTCGGCTCCACGCTGTTCGCTCGAAAGCCTAGCAGAAATGAAGAGGGCCACAATCCCGTGTGAAACACGAAACTGCGGCCCTGATTTTTCGTCGATGTGTTGGCGTTATGCCAGCAGATCACGCACTTTTTGTGCTGTCGCTTCGGCTGTGATGCCAAACTTTTCAAACAGCTCAGGGGCAGGGGCCGACGCGCCAAAGCTGTTCATGCCGACAAAGCCAGCTTTGGCTTCTTTGCCGCGCTCGCCCAGCAACCATTTGTCCCAACCAAGACGCACACCTGCTTCAATAGCAACCCGTACAGGACCGCCCGGAAGCACGCGCTTGCGGATTGCCGCGTCTTGCTCCTCGAACAGCTCCCAGCATGGCATGGACACAACGCGTGTGCCGATGCCCTCGGCCTCAAGAATGTCACGCGCAGCCATCGCAACGCTGACTTCAGAACCAGTCGCCATCAGGATCGCCTGACGTTTGCCGTTTTCAGCATCTGCCAAGACGTAAGCACCTTGCGCGGACATGTTCTTGTTTTTGTGTTCCTTGCGCACAAGCGGAAGGCCCTGACGGGATAGGCACAAAACAGACGGTGTTTTCTTGGCTGTCAGTGCAAGTTCCCAAGCCTCGGCCACTTCTACAGTATCCGCAGGGCGGAACACGTTGGTGTTTGGCGTGGCCCGCAGCATGGCGAGGTGTTCAACAGGCTGGTGTGTCGGCCCGTCTTCACCAAGGCCAATGCTGTCATGCGTCATGACGTAGACCGTTGGAACTTCCATCAATGCGGAGAGGCGCATAGCACCGCGTGCATAGTCGGTGAAACACATGAACGTGCCGGAATAGGGGCGAATGCCGCCGTGCAAGACCATGCCGTTCATCGCGGCGGCCATACCGTGCTCACGGATACCGTAGTGGATGAAGCGTCCGGCGCGGTTGTCAGGGTTGAACACACCCAGATCAGCGGTCTTGGTGTTGTTAGACCCTGTAAGGTCAGCGGACCCGCCAACTGTCTCAGGCATGAGTGGGTTCACAACTTCAAGCACCTTTTCAGAGCTTGAGCGTGTCGCGACCTTGGCGCCTGCTTCAGACGCCTGCTTTTTGAAGGCTTTGATGGTTGCGGACAGTTTCTTTGGCGCATCAAGATTTAAGGCGCGGTTGAATTCGTCCTGTTTAGCCTTGGACAGCTTGTCAAAGCGTGTTTGCCATTCAGCATGTTCAACTGCACCGCGTTCACCCATTGCTTCCCATTGGGATTTCACATCAGCAGGAATTTCAAACGGTGCGTAATCCCAACCATAGGCTGCTTTGGCGGCTGCCATTTGGTCCGCATCCGTCAACGCGCCGTGGCCCTTGGATGTGTCTTGTGCCGCGTGGCCCAGTGCAATGTGGGTTTTGCACGAAATCATCGACGGACGTGGGTCCGCTTTGGCTTCCACGATGGCTTTGTCGATCGCCACAGGGTCGTGGCCGTCGGTTTCAACGACATGCCAACCGGACGCAGCAAACCGCGCGCTTTGATCGGTAATGTCAGCCAGATCAACGGTGCCGTCGATTGTGATGTTGTTGTTGTCAAAGAACACGATCAGCGAGCCGAGCTTTTGCATACCCGCTAGGCCGATTGCCTCTTGGGAGATGCCTTCCATGAGGCAGCCATCACCGGCGATGACATATGTGTGGTGGTTCACAACGGCCTTACCATAGCGCGCACGCAGGATTTCTTCGGCGATGGCGAAGCCAACGGAATTGGCAATACCCTGACCGAGCGGGCCGGTTGTTGTCTCGATTCCTTCCATGTGGCCGTATTCTGGGTGGCCCGCAGTGCGTGCGCCCCATTGGCGGAAGTCTTTGAGTTGCTGAAGCGTTGCTTGCTCGTACCCTGTGAGGTGCAACAGCGCGTAGAGCAGCATAGAGCCATGGCCAGCTGACAAAATAAATCGGTCACGGTCAGGCCAGTTCGGGGCCTTCGGGTCAAACCGCAGATGCTTTTCGTACAAAACAGTCGCGACGTCGGCCATGCCCATCGGCATGCCCGAGTGGCCAGAATTGGCGGCGGCGACGCCGTCAAGCGCGAGGGTGCGGATCGCGGCGGCGCGCATCCAGTGCTCGGGGTGGGCTTTACGTAGGGCTTGGATGTCCATGAGCGCGGTCCTTTGGGCTGCAATGTTTGGTGTTAGTGAGGTCATAACAGGGCGGCACCCAAGTTCAAGGCGACACTGCAATTGGATGAAGGCTGCAACGTAGCGTTCTGAATTCGTGCATTTTTCGGCGTTTGCTGACTAGGGCTGCATGCCTTAGGCTTTGATGAACTGGGCGCGATTCGAAAAGCAAAGCCCATAGGTGGCGGTGATTGGGTGTGATCTGTGTGATCCTCTCAAGGCTGGAAAGGACAGGCACATGAGCGAACTTCCCGAACTTGAAACCCGGATTTTGGCCGCGTTGGAGCGGATCAAAGCGGGGGTCGCCCTACAAGGTGCGCCAGCTGCAACGAGTGACGTGGATACAAGCGGACTTGAAACGCAAGTCAGCGCACTGACAGCCAAGCTTGATGAAGAAAAAACAGCCAACGCTCAGCTTGAAGAACGTGTGAAGTTGCTGAAAGAACGTCAGGACGGCAAACTCGCCGAACTGGAAAGCAATGTGGACGCGGGACGCGCGCGGTCTTCGCGCATGGATCGTGAACTACAGCGCCTGCGCCAAGTAAACGCCGAACTGCGCGACATTAACGGTCAACTTCGCAGCGCGCTGTCTGATGGGGTGAGTGAACCACATCTGGTCAACAAAGCGATGCTTGCGGAACTTGAAGCACTGCGCGCCACCCGCGCCGCTGACGCCGCTGAGATGGACGCGATATTAGAAGAACTGACACCGATCATTGAACGGGAGGCCGCGGATGCCAGAGGTTGAAATCACAATCGGAGGCCGCAGTTTTGAGGTCGCCTGCCAAGAAGGCGAAGAACAGTTTTTGATGACAGCAGCGGCAATGCTTGATGTCGAAGCATCTTCACTGTCCACACAGGTCGGGCGTATGCCGGAAAGCCGTATGTTGTTGATGGCGGGCCTTCTTTTGGCGGACCGCACTGCAGGGATGGAAGACAAGGTGAGGGTCGCCGAAGGTAAACTGGCGCAAGTTCAGGCCCAGCTTGAAACTGCAAGCACACAAGGCCGTGTGGAACGCGTTGAGGTTGAGGTTGAGGTTCCGGTGATGCCTGCCGAAGTGCTTGATACAATGTCTGAAATTGCGGAACGCGCAGAAACGATCGCCGATGACGTCGAAGGCCGCGCGCCCTAAGATATGAACAAACTGAAAACACCGCGCTTGTGGCCAAACGCGGTGTTTTTTGTTTCTGGGTGCGAAAATCAGGCGTTGGCTTCGCGAATTTTGTCAGCGGCTTCTTTATCGTATGTCACACCGTTTTCTGCGAACAACGTGTCGAGTTCACCAGACAGGGTCATCTCGGTGATGATGTCACAGCCACCAACGAATTCGCCTTTGACGTAAAGCTGCGGGATCGTCGGCCAGTCAGAATAATCCTTGATGCCTTGGCGGATGTCTTCGTCGGCCAGAACGTTAACATCGGCGAATTCAACGCCCATGAAGTTGAGCACACCAGCCACGCGGGATGAAAACCCACACTGCGGCATGGATTTCGTGCCCTTCATGAACAGCACAACGTCATTGGCAGTTACGGTGTCTTTGATTTGGGTTTCGGCGGTCATTTGATTTGGTCCTTCTTGCGGGCTTTCGCGGGCATCATGCCCTGCGCGTGTTTTTGCGGGTCTTTGGTGTGGCGCAATGTGATAAGGTGATCGTTACCATCTCGGCTTTGAGCCGGCATATCGATTATTGTGACTGTATCGCCTTGACCGGGCGCAGTTCCACGGCGTGTCTGGTGGCCATTCGCTTTACGAATTTCACTCCGGATCATGCGCCAAACTAAAAAAGCACTCAATACTATGAAAATAAAGGGTAGGGCGAACTGTATTTCGCCTGCTGTGATACAACTTAATAGGTCAGGATTACATCTTTCTTCAGGATCCATTTCTACTTTCCCTTACGCGCAATGTGTTGATTGGCGCGTGTGATATCAAGCGATTGCATTCCCGTGTAGCCCTTCAGCGTTTTTGGGTCCGGTTTCATATGGCTAAGCGGTCTGCGGTGACGGTTGGCGTACCAATCGTCAGCCAGTATCCCCATCACGAGGACGAGACCGCCGATGGTTAGCCACCCGAGCATTACTCAGGTGCCTTTGTCGTCAGCGCCAGTGCGTGCAGGTCTCCGTTTGATCCGTCCATTTTACCCTTCAACGCGGCATAAACAGCGCGCTGTTGTTGCACGCGGTTTTTGCCTTTGAACGAGGCGTCAATCACTTCGGCTGCGAAATGTGCGCCGTCGTCGCCTTGCACGGTGATTTGCGCGTCGGGAAAGGCATCGCGCAGGAGCGTTTCAATTTCTGGGGCGGAGATGGGCATGTGGTATTCCTTTGGCTTCATTAGAACCTAGGGCGCGGGTGCGCCGCGTTCAAGGGCGTGGTCTGTTGTAACAGCCCCGCTTGCGCAGGGCGTTTTGGCCAAGATGAAGCGGGTTTAAGCGAAAGTATCCGCGAAGGTAGAGCGGAATGTTGCAGCAAGGTTTGCAAGCGGAGCGCTGGAACCGCCCATTGTCACCTGATCGCCGCCAAATTTACCGACAGTATGGATGGAAACACCCGCATTGCCAGCCGCGATCATCAAGTGTTCGGCTTTATCAAAACTACACGCGATAAGGTAGCGGGCTTGGTCTTCGCCAAATAAGGTCGCGGTGTCGTCGCTGTCGAGTTGGATGCCAGTCTCCGCAGTTTCCGCCATTTCGAAAGCTGCCAATGCAAGACCACCGTCCGCGATGTCCGTGCAGGCGTCTATCCATTCAGCGTTGGCGCGAATGAAGTCGCCGTTCAGCTTTTCAGCTGCGAGGTCGACGTTCGGCGCGTCACCGTCTTCGCGGTTGAAGACCTCCGCGAGGAGGGCGGATTGACCGAGGTGCGTACCCGTTTCACCAACCATCAGAAGAACGTGACCTTCACGGGCGTTCCCCGCAATAAGGTCGCCTGCTGATTTCAGCAGGCCAACAGCGCCGATCGTGGGCGTCGGCAGAATGCCTGTGCCGTCCGTTTCATTATAAAGCGAGACGTTGCCGGACACGATTGGCATATCGAGCGCGATACATGCCGCGCCGATGCCTTTGATCGCGCCAACGAATTGCCCCATGATTTCGGGCTTTTCTGGGTTGCCAAAGTTCATGTTGTCAGTCGTGGCCAGCGGGGTCGCGCCCACGGCGGTGAGGTTGCGGTAAGCTTCGGCCACGGCCTGTGCGCCGCCCATCTCAGGGTTCGCCTTGACGTAGCGCGGCGTCACATCCGAGGTG
>DQCL01000215.1 GCA_003533975.1 Octadecabacter sp.
AACCGTTGCGACGACCGCTTGAATCCGCCTTGCGATCCGCGATCCGAATGGTGGATCAGGTTGTCCGCTTCTGACGGGCAGCGCTGACAAATTGCCTGGTTTAAAGCATCCAGCACAAAGCTTGTCGTCATCGAGGTGGAAACCCGCCAGCCCACGATCTTGCGGGCAAAAACATCAATGACGAAAGCGACGTAAACCATACCCTGCCAGCTTGAGACGTAGGTGAAGTCAGACACCCAGAGTTGGTTCGGCATGTCAGCGACAAACTCCCGGTTCACCTTGTCATCGGGGCAAGGCTGCGAGGCGTCAGGATTGGTTGTGATAACCTTCCCACCCCGCACAACCATTGCCCGGCAGGCGATTTGCAAGGCAAATCTGCCGAAAGGGGCCCTGTATTTCCATGGCTTTCATTAGGCGTTCCACAGTGCAGCGGGCGATATCATTGCCCTCGCGCCGCAAGACATGCCAAACTTTGCGGGCTCCGTAACGCTGGCCGCTTGCCTTATAGATACGCCCGATGTCCTCGCAATCGATCACATCACTTTTGGCACGCTCAGATGCCAGTTCAGGATCGCGCATAACCGCTGCCCGTGCGTAATACGTTGCTGGTGCAATCGGCAGAACGCTGCAAATCGGCCCGACACCAAAAACCGCGCGGTGTTCTTCGATGAAGCGGCTCATCTCTTGAATGGGCGGTCGAGCTCCGCCTGGGCAAAATACGCAGATGCCTTCTTCAGTATCTCGTTGGCTTGGCGCAGTTCACGGTTCTCGCGCTCCAATGCTTTGAGACGCGCTTTCTCTTCGCTGGTCAAACCAGACCGCTCGCCAACGTCACGATCCGCCTGTTGGCACCAGGCACGCAGGCTGTCCGGTGAACAGCCAAGCTTGGGTGCAATTGCCCGGTATGCTGCATTATCGCTCGCATAATCAGCACGGTTCTCTTTGAAAAGCCGAACGCCGCGCGTGCGGAACTCAGCCGTGTAGGACGGGGTGTGTTTTCTCTGTGTCATGGGGGGCATCCTTTGAGAGTTTTACTCTCCGGTAAACCCGGGGCGTGTGTGGATGCCTCCTATTTTGCAAGCTGATTTTCCGACGTTTTGGCAGGGCTTCAATCGGTCGTGTGTCAGGCCTCTCGATGTGGCTGTTCTGACACCACGGGCCGGTATGCTGTTCGGAAGGCAGGGCCCACATCGGTTCAGAGAGCTATTATGCTCGAGCCCCGGGACTGGGTATCCCTGCCTTGAACTTTGAAGTCCGTATCGCTTACTCCGTCAGTCGATCACCTTGCCCCGGCCTTGCGGCCATGCCGTTTCCGCAGTCATTAACAACTGAAGTCACGCCATTCTGTAGTCCTCTCCCTTCGTTGTCATAGCCCAGATCATGCGTGCCATTTTGTTGGCCAACGCCACCGCAGCAACCATGCGCGGCTTACGGGCAACCAAGCTGGCCAGCCAGCGATTTGCGCTGCCGCCTTTGCGCACGACCCATCGGATCACGCTCATCGCCCCGATGATCAGCAATTTGCGAATGTCGCATTGTCCCATTTTGCTGACGGAACCAAGTCGCGTCTTACCGCCGGTCGATCTCTGTCGGGGAACCAGGCCAAGCCACGCGGCAAAGTTTCGCCCGCAGTCGAACATTTGTAGGTCCGGTGCAAACGCTGCGATCGCTCCTGCAGTCACAGGACCGATGCCCGGCACAGTGCAAAGACGCCTTAGCTCCTCATCCGTCTTCGTTGCGCTTTCCAGATCTTCAGCCAGCTGCTCAATGACGGCGGTCAACCGGCCGATCTGCTGCAAGTAAAATGCGCCCATCTCACGTACCCTGTCCGGAAGATCAACGGCGGGATCAACCAAAACCTTTTCCAAAAGCTTCAGGCTGGCCGGTCCTTTGGCGGCCACAATGCCAAATTCGGCCAGGTGCCCCCTGAGTGAATTGATCAGTTGCGTTCTCTGCCGGACGAAACATTGATGCGTTCGGAAGGCAACGGCACGTCCCTGTTTCTCCGCGCTCTTCACCGCAACAAAACGCATGCTGGGACGAACAGCAGCTTCGGCAATTGCTTCCGCGTCTGCGTGATCATTCTTTTGTCGCTTTACAAACGGCTTAACGTAATTTGCTGGGATCAAACGCGTCTCATGCCCGTATGACTGGGCAACACGTCCCCAGTGATGGGACGTGGCACACGCTTCCATCGCCACGATGCAGCCGTCCTGCTCTGCCAGCAACTGGTAAAGTCGCGGTCGCGATACCGATCTGTTAAAAACAACAACACCGTCCGCCCTGACGCCACAAACCTGAAAACTGTTCTTGGCAAGATCAATCGCCAATATGCTAATCTCTGACATGGATGCCTCCCTCTCTTTGGTTCATATGAAACCACTTTGGCACAATCGATGCCGCTGGGTGGAGGCATCCACCGCATCAATTCAGTTTAGGTGAAAAGTATACAGCCGATTGACGATCTGGCGCATCAAGTCGCGCATTTCAGCGTCATCGATACGCGAGACCTCTGACTAGGGAATCCGGGTGCCATCGGCATCCAGGACCTCGACATCAGAATAGTCGCCCGTTCGTGTAACCGGCCCGGGCCCTTCATGCAGGTCTTCCAGAATGCTGTTGCGCACGCATATCATCGTCATTGCCTTGGCGAGTTATGCTGCGATCCGTTTTTCGGCGTCCTTGTTCATACGGGCAGCTTATGCTTGCTGGAACTGTCCGACCAGTGCCTTCCGCCAAAGAGTCCGTCAGCCGAGGTGACGAACGGGGTTTCCCGTCGAGTACTACCGCGTTTACCTCACGCAGATTCGGGCTTGATCCCGCATGACGGAATAGTCGTTTAGCCAGCCAATGATCACAGTATTCTGGGACAACGATGCGATTTCGTCCGCAGCCTGCGCCTGTTCTGCCTGACTATATTCCACCACCGGCGGGCAGACACCCAATACAGATTCAGAACTGACCGTTGCGCAGGCGGCGAGCAAGCTCATCCCGATCACGAGGCCGACGAGCCGCATCCAGCATTCGGCGTTGGATTTCATTTGTCTTCTCCCTGTTTTCAAGACGTTCCGCCAACCGCCCGGCGCGCGCTCCGGAGCGACGCTGGGACAGCAGAAACAACAAAACGGTGAGTCCGATTGCCACCCATTTTCCAACAGCCAGCGCAAACCGGCTGCCGAAAATCCATGCGATGAGTGTACCCATCATCGCCGCCCATTCCGCCAGTCGTCCCAGCGGGCGTAGATCGTGATGTTGACGCCAATCAACGCCACAGCGATGAACAGCCAGCGCAGGGTATCGAGATAAGGCACCAGCGGCAGGATGGCGGATTGCGTCTCGGCGAGAACGTTCTGCACTACCTCAACCCCAGCGGCTCCCAGTGTGGCTACGCCAGCGGCCCCGCCACCTTTCATAGTCCGGCTTTCGGCCAACACCTCGCGCGCATGTGGCAGCTCAGCTGCAAACGCTGTTTCCCGGACTAGGAACTTCTGCCCCCACTGTCGCGCGGGGCCAAGATC
>DQCL01000313.1:0-1906 GCA_003533975.1 Octadecabacter sp.
TATTCCGCAGCCTGAATTTCCCTGACGGGCGGCAGACACTTGAAAAATGTAAAGGGCGGCTTGGAAATCCCAAGCCGCCCCAAATCTGTGTGTCTTGTTTCGCACGTCACATCATGACGGCGCAAAAGTCACGCGTCTTTTTCATTCACGATCAGGTCGGCGCCCTCTGGCAATTCAGCCACAATGCTCACGCCGTCAACGCGAATGCGTGCGCAGAGCTTGAATGCCTCGGCAGCGGCAGTTTCCGCATCAGACCCGTTGGCGCCATCTTCCAGCACAAGGGAAATGCGGATCATTTCGCGATCGTTCTCTCGTGTCACCACTGCCTGCGCGGCCTTGGCCCCCGGCGTCGCGATGACGACTTCTTCGATCACGCGCGGATAAACGAAAATCTCGCGCACTTTGACTGCAGCCCCGACACGGCCCTGCAACGCGGAAATGCGGCTGACGCTGCCATCCTCGTTGCTTTCCAGCGCAAAGGCGCTGTCGCCGGTGCCGAACCGGATCATTGGCCACGTCGCGTCCCGCGCGGTTACGACAACCTCGCCCGGTTCCCCCTGAGGCACCTGTTCACCGCTGACCGGATCGCAGATTTGCACCACGCGATCGGAGTGAACCACATATCCTTCGCCGTCATCTTCATAGCCGACAAGGCCCAGATCCGCTGTGGCATAGGCGGCCCAGGTCGACACGCCATAATCGGCTTCGATCCGGCGACGCTTGGCCATCCAGTCGCCCATTTCGCCACCGAGGAACGCGGTCTTCACCTTCCAGGCATCGCGCCCATAAGTTTCGATCACCTTATCCGCGAGCGTCAGGAAAAATGCCGTTGAGGCACAGATCGAGGTCACGCCGGTTTCAACGATGATCTGCGCTTGAAGCTCGGTATTGCCGACACCACCAGGAATGACAGTCGCGCCCGCAGCCTGAGCCGCTTCGTCGAACAACAGGCCCGCCGGTACAAGGTGATACATCCAGGTGTTCAGGACAACGTCACCTGCCCCAACGCCAGCCGATTTGAACAGCAGGTCCAGACCGTGCCCACCGCCGCCAGAAAGCGCCGGTTCAAAAATTGGGCCGGGCGATACGTAAATCCGCCCGACGTCCTTTAAATCCGAGGCGAGGAATCCGCCGAAAGGCGGGTCCTCACGCTGAATTTTCAGAAGCTCTTCTTTCTTCATCACCGGCAGACGCGTGAGGTCCGCCAGCGACCCGACAGCTGCCGGATCGAATCCGGCAGCTGCAAAGCGGGCTTTCAAACCCGGAGCCTTTTCGGCCGCAGCAGCATAGGCTTGCGCGATGTCGTTGTAGATACTTGCGGACATGTCTATGCCTCCTTGGCCGAATTTTACTTAGAGCGGGCAATCTTTACGGAAGTTTGGCGCACGCTTCTCACGGTGTGACAACACACCTTCTTTCACATCTTCGCCCATGAAGCCCAGCATTTCCAGAGCTGTCGAGGCATCAAAGATCGGCCCGGCCTGACGAAGCCAGTTGTTAAGCGAATACTTGGTCCAGCGGATGGCGCTTTGTGAACCGTTGGACAGCTCAACAGCGGTATCCAGCGCGATTTTCTGCAACTCGTCGTCTTCGACGCACATGGATACCAGTCCGATGCGCTCTGCCTCTTCGCCGGAGACTGGCTTGCAAGTCATCAGGTAGTATTTCGCTTTAGCCATAGATGTCAGCAGCGGCCAGATGATGGCTGCAACGTCACCGGCGGCAACACCCAGACGCGGGTGGCCGTCTACGATTTTGGCGCGTTTGCCGGCAATCGAAATGTCAGCCAGAAGGGCAACAACAAGACCCGCACCAGCAGCGGGGCCGTTGATCGCGGAAATGATCGGCTTGTTGCAGTTGACGATGTTGTAAACGAGATCCTTGGCTTCTTTCCAAGTCTTCATGA
>DQCL01000313.1:1988-2433 GCA_003533975.1 Octadecabacter sp.
TCGCGATCGATGTCGATCCACATATCAGTCATCTGGGTGTGGGTTTCCGCGTCGATGGAATTGAACGACTCGGGCCGGTCGAACGTGATGCGCAGGACGCGATCCGCCGGGTAGTCAAATTTCAACTTGTCGTATTTAGCGTAACGATCAGACATATTTGTGTTCCTTTGTTTGATGTCAGTGTGGGTTAACCGGGCAATCCAAGGACAGCCTTGGAAAGAATGTTGCGTTGAATTTCGTTGGATCCGCCGTAGATCGTTGTTGGTCGGGCCTTATAAAAGCTCGCCAACACATCGACGTTCACATTGCCAACCTGAAGCGGACCAATGGTACCACCATCAGGACCAGCTGCTTCGATCATCAACTCGGTGATACGCTGGAAGCACTCGGTCACCCAAATCTTGAGCATCGAGACATCCGCCCCAAGTGTTTCACCGCGTTTAAG
>DQCL01000313.1:2548-3153 GCA_003533975.1 Octadecabacter sp.
AGCGCGTTCTGTGCCAGACTTGGTGAACCGATGAAGATACGCTCAAAGCTCAACAGCGCCTTGGCCATGGTCCAGCCTTTGTTCAGCTCGCCAACAAGGTTTTCTTGCGGCGTGCGGGCATTGTCAAAGAAGACCTCGCAGAACTCGGTCTCGCCTGACAAGGTCGTGATTGTCCGCACGTCCACGCCAGGTTGATCCATCGGCGCAAGCAGGAAACTGATCCCCTGCTGTTTCTTCGGCGCGTCCGGATCGGTGCGCACCAGCATGAAAATATGTGTGGCGTCATGCGCCATCGTGGTCCAGATTTTCTGGCCGTTGATGGCAAACTCGTCGCCCTCGATTTCTGCGCGTGTGCGCAGATTGGCCAGATCGGAACCGGCACCGGGTTCGGAATACCCTTGGCACCAGATATCTTCACAGCTCAGGATACGCGGAAGCCAATAGTCTTTCTGCGCTTGCGTGCCGAACTTGATGATCAACGGGCCGACCATCTGAATACCCATGTCGCGACCACGGTTCACCCCGTAGCGTTGTTGTTCTTCGTAGAAAATCAACAGCTTGGCAGCGTTGAGGCCCATGCCACCAAATTCCGCAGACCAAGCCGG
>DQCL01000175.1 GCA_003533975.1 Octadecabacter sp.
TGCAGTGCGGATTCTGCACGCCGGGCATGATCATGAGCGCAACAGCGCTTCTGAAAGAGAACCCGAAACCGACCGAAACTGAAATCCGCGCCTACTTGGAAGGCAATATCTGCCGGTGCACGGGATATCAGGGCATCGTCAACGCAATCATGGCAGCAAGCGGTCAATCAGCCGCCATTGCAGCCGAATAGGGAGGGCAAGAACATGGCAGCAGACGGAGGAATAGGTCAAGCGACCAAACGCCGTGAAGATGTGCGTTTCCTGACAGGGCGCGGCAAGTACACAGACGACTACACGCCCGCCAAAACCAGCTATTGCGCCTTTGCGCGCTCAACTGTGGCGAACGGCAAGATCAATAGCATCGATACAGACGCCGCAGCAGAAATGCCCGGTGTCGTGGCCGTATTCACGGGTGAGGATTTCGTTGAAGTCGGCGGGAACCCCGCTGGTTGGGCGATTAACAGCCGTGATGGGGAGCCGATGAAGGAACCCAAACGGCCCGTACTTGCCCATGGCAAAGTACGCCATGTTGGTGACGCCTTTGCCGCTGTCATCGCGGAAACGCTGGAACAGGCGATGGACGCCGTCGAAGCGATTGAGGCCGACATCGATGAGCTGGACGCCGTGATCGACATGGCCGACGCTTTGGCCAACGACAAGACGCTGGTTCACGACGAAATCGGAACCAACCAGTGTTTCGATTGGGGCTGGATCGAGGACAACCGTGCCGCCACAGATGAGGCGATCAAGAACGCGCCGCATGTGACGACGTTGGAGTTGGTCAACAACCGGCTTGTTCCCAACGCGCTGGAACCGCGCTGTTCAATCGGTGAATATGATCCTGGAACGGGCGACTATAAGTTGACGACAACGTCGCAGAACCCGCACCTCACGCGGCTTTTGATCAGTGCCTTTGTGATGGGTATTCCTGAGAACAAGCTGACCGTGCATGCGCCCGATGTGGGCGGCGGTTTCGGGTCCAAGATTTACCACTATGGTGAGGAAGCGCTTGTTCTGGCGGCTGCCAAGAAGCTGAACCGACCCGTCAAATGGACGTCGACACGGACCGAAGCGTTTCTTAGTGATGCGCACGGACGTGACCACGTTACCAAGATCGAACTGGCCTGCGAAAAGGACGGAACTTTCATCGCCTTCCGGAGCGATACCAAGGCCAATGTGGGCGCTTACCTGTCGAACTTTTCGACAGCCACGCCGACCTTCCTGCATGGCACATTGATGGCGGGCAACTACACCGTTCCCAACGTCTATGTGAACGTCAAAGCGGTGTTCACCAACACCGCACCGGTTGACGCTTATCGCGGGGCGGGCCGACCAGAGGCGACCTATAGTCTTGAGCGTGTGATTGATAAGGCCGCGCGTGAGTTGGGCATGGACCCGATTGCGTTGCGCCGTCAGAACTTCATCAAACCGGATCAGTATCCTTTCGCCTCTGCTGCGGGGCTGGAATATGACAGTGGTAACTATGATGCGCTGATGGACGGTCTGGAAAAACGCGCCGATATCGCAGGTTTTGAAGCCCGCTGCGCGGAAAGTGCAAAAAACGGCAAACTGCGTGGTCTGGGTATCAACGCCTATATCGAAGCTTGCGGCATCGCGCCGTCGAACCTTGTGGGTGTTCTGGGGTCCCGTGTGGGGCTTTATGATGCCGCAACTGTTCGCGTGAACGCCACTGGCAATATCTCGGTGATGGTCGGGGCGCATAGCCACGGACAGGGGCATGAAACCGCTTTCCCGCAGGTCGTCGCTGACATGTTGGGCATTGATCCGATGTCGATTGATATCGTGCATGGTGATACGTCCAAAATTCCGTTCGGGATGGGGACCTACGGGTCGCGCAGCCTCGCGGTGTGTGGATCTGCCGTATTCCGCGCCACGGAGAAGATCATCAAGAAGGCCACGTTGATCGCGGCCCATATGATGGAATGCGAACCAGACGATGTCGATTTCACTGATGGTGAGTTCTCGGTCAAAGGCACCAACAGAAAGGTGAGCTTTGGGGAAGTGGCACTCAAAGCCTACATCCCGCACGACTTCCCGATTGAGGATATCGAACCGGGGCTTGAAGAGACGGCGTTCTACGATCCGGCAAACTTCACTTACCCATCAGGCGCTTACGCTTGCGAAGTCGAGGTCGATGCTGAAACTGGCAAGGTCGACATCTGTTCGATGGTGGCGATGGATGATTTTGGCAACGTCGTGAACCCAATGATCGTGACGGGTCAGGTGCAAGGCGGATTGGCGCAAGGCATCGGTCAGGCCCTGCTTGAACATGGGATCTATGACGAAAACGGGCAGCTAGTGTCTGGTTCGTTCATGGATTACGCCATGCCACGTGCCGATGACTTGCCAAATTTTGTTGTCGATCACAGCAACGCAACCGCGTGCACCCATAACCCGCTTGGGGTGAAGGGCTGCGGCGAGGCAGGTGCCATCGGGTCGCCCCCAACAGTGGTGAATGCCGTCGTCGACGCGCTTCAACGTGGTGGACATGACGTGGAACACATCGACATGCCGGTCTCACCCGCGCGTGTTTGGGCTGCGATGAACGGATGATCTGGTTTGCGGTGGGGCAGCGATCCTGCCCCGCCAGCCAGAAAGGAGAAACAAATGTACAATTTTGAATTCACAAAACCCAAGACAGTTGAAGAAGCGGCAAGCGCAATGGCTGCAGAAGGTGCGCAAGCGCTGGGCGGTGGTCAAACGCTGCTTCCAACCATGAAGCAACGGCTTGCCTCGCCAGAAGTTCTAGTGAGCTTGACCGATGTCGAAGGCATGGTTGGTGTAGCGAAGGGGGGCGATGCCCTTACGATCGGCGGTGCAACGACCCATGCGCAGGTTGCTGCAGATGCAGCGGATTCTTTTCCTGCACTTGCGGCCTTAGCAGCCGGTATTGGCGACCCTGCCGTGCGCAACCGCGGTACCATCGGCGGGTCATTGGCCAA
>DQCL01000127.1 GCA_003533975.1 Octadecabacter sp.
CCCGCGTCGATTTCCGCGGTGCGAACGCCAGCTGTGGCGCCCATTCCGGGGGTTCTGTAGTCAGCCATGAGATCCCTCCAAGGTGATCATTTCAATTGTTCGGGCCCCTGAAACGCACCATTTGGCTGCCGGAACTCCCTTGGACGTGATATTGGCATGGTTCCTCTGTATTTCAAGGAAAACTACGGGTTAGCGGGCAAATTTATGTGAAAATTTGCCCGCAATTCCCGCTCAACGGCGGCGTGATGGCAAATCCCAAATAGGGCGCGCGGCCTCTTGTGCGGCTGCATGGCTGCTTACACCGATGTCCTTTAGGCGGGCTTCGCTTAGTCCGGCGAGCTCACGGCGTTCTTTCCAAACGGTCAGGAACGCAAACAATGACGGCGCGGGTGCCTTGTGCTGCTGTGTGCATGTGGCGGCTGTTGTGCGGCTAAGGGAGGGTGTCATGTTATTTCCTTTCGTGATGTGTTTGTTGTGTTGCATTTGATATGTTGATGTATCGGGGATTTTGATGCATAAGGGAAATGAATGATTAAAATGTGAAACATCAGGAATATTGATATGGCGAGAAACCTAGACCTTACCGCGCTGCGTTCTTTTGTGACCGTTGCGGATGCCGGCGGTGTCACAAAGGCGGCGGGTGTCTTGAACCTGACGCAATCGGCAGTTTCCATGCAGCTTAAGCGTTTAGAAGAAAGCCTAAATCTATCGCTGCTTGATCGTTCGGCGCGGCAAATCGCTGTCACAGCCGAGGGAGAGCAACTGCTGAGTTATGCCCGAAGGATGCTTTCGCTTAACGATGAAGCCCTCCAGCGGATGACGGCGGATGATTATGAGGGCGAGATCACGCTTGGTGTCCCTTACGACATCATCGACCCCTATATTCCCCATGTGTTGCGCCGCTTTGCAGCTGAATTCCCGCGCATGAAGATTCACCTCGTTTCTGAGCCGACCAAAGCGTTGCGCACGTTGTTCGGGCGTGGCGAATGTGATGCGATCATCACCACAGAGGCTGAGCCAGGGCCGGGGGGCGTGTCGCTTGTGACATTACCTTTAGTTTGGGTCGGTGCAGTTGGTGCTACAGCTTGGAAACAGCGCCCGTTGCCCGTTGCGTTTTGCAGTAATTGCATTTTCCGCGCAGACGTCTTGAAGCGGATGGATGACGCCAATTTTGACTGGGAAATGGTCGTTGAGTCGCAAACAGACACTGCCATTCAAGCCGTGGTGAGCGCTGATTTAGCGGTACATGCGGTCATCAAGGGCGTTTATGCCCGCCAGACCGTACCCCTACCGTCCGAGGCGAACCTGCCCGATCCGGGCAAGTCGCAGATCGTTTTGTACATGCAGTCCAAGAATGATCCGGTTCAGGCCGCGCTGCACGATATGATCCGCGAATCTTACATGTCCGAATGGGCGAACGCCGCCACCAAACTGCGCAGCGTCTAAGGCGTTACGACGACCTTACCGGTGCTTGTGCGGCTGCGCAGGAGTTCAAGGGCGTCCGCAGCCTGTTCAAGCGGCAGAACATGGCTGACATGGGGCTTTAGGCGGCCTTTTACGTACCAGTCCATTAACTCACCCATGCTGTCGGTTAGCGCAGTCGGGTTAAATTGCAGATATCCGCCCCAATAGAACCCGATAACTGTGATGTTCTTGACCAGCAGGTGATTGGAGGGGATTTGCGGCACGTCGCCACTGGCAAACCCGATCGTAATCATGCGACCTTCACGGTTGGTCGCACGCATTGCCGCCTTGAAGGCATCCCCACCGACAGGGTCATAGACAACATCAGCACCGCCAAGGGCCCGAACCTCTGCTGTGATGTCTGCACTTGCGTCAATCACGTGATCAGCACCTGCAGCTGTTGCGACGGCCAATTTTTCTGCACCACGTGCAACGGCAATCACTGTTGCGCCCATCGCTTTACCTATTTCTACAGCCGTCAGGCCAACGCCCCCCGCGGCACCCATCACCAAAAGGGTTTCGCCGGCTTGCAACTTTGCGCGCCGTGTCAGCGCGAGGTGGGAGGTGCCATATGCGACCTGAAATCCAGCCGCGACTTGCGATGACATTTCGATTGGCACTTCTCGACAAAGCTGAGCGGGGAACACACCTTGTTGCGCCAGTCCGCCTTGGCCCCCAAACACCGCGACGCGAGTGCCGATTTTGGGCTCGCTCACCCCAGCACCCAACGCGAGCACCGTACCACAAACTTCCATCCCTAATGTGAAGGGGGGAGTGGGCGTATCTTGGTAAGTGCCCTTGGCCATCAGAAGGTCGGCGAAATTCAGCCCACAGGCTTCGATGTTGAGCAGCACTTCGCCTTTTGCGGGCACTGGTGGATTTATGACTCTTAACGTTGGTGGGGTGTCGTAGGAGTCGACTTGGTAGGCTTGCATGGGGAACTTTCTGTAAAAAACCCTTTTAAGCACAGCCGATAGCGGCCTTTCCTAAGGGTTACGAGTGAGCGTTAGAGCCGAGAGAAACAGGAAGCCTGTCCTTTTCGACAGGGTAACACGATGCAAACCTGTCCTAAAGGATAGGATACGGGCTGCAACCCTTGCGTGTTTTCCCGCTAGGCGGTTGTTAGGTCTTCAAGGCAGAGGAATCTGTACAACTTTAATTGTCAGCGGCACTGGAAACCTAACGGTGCCGGACCAAACACAGGGCGATCTATATGAAACATCCAGTCGACGTACATGTTGGAAAACGCATTCGCCATCGCCGTTGGGTAAGTGGTACGACGCAACAGCAGCTTGCGGATCAGGTTGGCATTAAATTCCAGCAGATCCAGAAGTACGAAACTGGGATGAATCGCGTCAGCGCGTCTCGGCTTTGGGATATTGCTGCGGCACTGGGCGTCGATGTGGCCTTCTTCTTTGAAGGGTTGGATCGCGCTTTGATTCCGGAAGATATGGGCGGTATGCCGAGCGATATTCTTTCCGACAAAGAAGCTTTGGACCTTTTGCGGTCCTACTATGCGATCCCAGAAAATCAACGCCGTCGCCTGTTTGATCTGGCGCGTGTTCTCAGCGAAGCTGCTTAAGCTGCGCAACGGCCCTTGACCTTTGACTGCCCCCAGCGCTACCGCGTTGGGGGACAGATAAGACAAAGGCGGGCGCATGACCCTTTCCAAAGTTACCTTGACCGAAAGTGAAATGGCGTTACTGCGCGACTGTGCGCATGTCATGGCGGATGCGGCGCGGGCTGCAATCTTGCCGTTGTTTCGCTCTGGCCTCGTTTCAGATAACAAAGATGCCACTGGATTTGATCCGGTGACAGAAGCCGATCGCAACGCTGAAAAGGCGATGCGGGCGGTGCTGGCAGATTTGCGCCCCAGCGATAGCATTTTAGGTGAAGAATTTGGCGAGCGCGACGGAACGAGTGGGCTGCAATGGGTCTTAGACCCGATTGACGGCACGCGCGGATTTATTTCCGGCACGCCGACATGGGGTGTTTTGATTTCTGTGCGCGATGTGAGCGGCCCGCTCTATGGTTTGATCGACCAGCCCTACATTGGAGAGCGGTTTGAAGGCGGGTTTGGCCACACAGTTATGAACGGGCCTTTGGGCGCGCGCGCGTTGGGGACCAAGAATACGACGAGTTTGGACGAGGCGACGATCCTGACCACGTTTCCCGAAGTCGGCATGGAGGCTGATGCGATCGGGTTTCAGGCAGTTGCCGAACGCTGCAAGCTGACGCGATATGGAATGGACTGTTATGGCTATGCGCTGTTGGCTGCAGGGCAGGTGGACCTTGTCGTTGAAGCCGGGCTTAGTGCGTATGATATCCAAGCCCCAATTGCGGTGATCGAGGCCGCGGGTGGGATCGTCACTGATTGGCGTGGTGGACCGGCCCATGAAGGCGGGCGCGCGTTGGCGGCGGCTAATGCAGAGCTTCACGCGCACGCCATGGCGATACTGTCTAAGCATTGATCGAATTTGCTTCGCAAATCCGACCAAGAGGGGGCTAGCCCCCATCGCTGCGCGATTCCCCCAGGATATTTGTGTGACAAAGACAGGGTTGAAGAAAAAAGGCGGATCGTTAGACTTTTCGTGTCGCGTCCTTACCCGTTCTGGCGGCACATTCCTTACCGAACGGGATCGAAAGGAGGGCAGATGCCTGATATTTTGATTAAGGACGCTGTTGCAGTTCTTACAATGGATGATGCGCGGCGCGAGTTGGCGGGGGCCGACGTGCTGCTGCGGGACGGTATTATCGCGGGTGTTGGTCATGGATTAGACGTCGGAAATGCCGAGGTGATAACTGCAGCGGGGTGTGTCGTGACGCCAGGATTGGTGAACACACACCATCATTTGTATCAAACACTGACGCGTGCGGTTCCCGGTGGGCAGGACGCGTTGCTGTTTGGGTGGCTCCAAACGCTTTACCCGATTTGGGCGAAGTTTGGCCCCGAAGAAATGTTCATCTCTGCACAAATCGGGTTGGCGGAATTGGCGTTGAGCGGCTGCACGATGACGTCTGATCATTTGTACCTTTATCCAAACGGTTCGCGGTTGGATGATACGATTGCTGCAGCGAGTGAAGTCGGGTTGCGGTTTCATCCGACACGTGGCGCGATGAGCATCGGCGAAAGTGATGGTGGCCTACCGCCGGACAGTCTGGTTGAGCGTGAGGCGGATATTCTTGAAGATTGCATCCGTGTGATTGATGCGTTCCACGATCCCAAAGAGGGTGCGATGGTGCGTGTCGGTGTGGCCCCGTGTTCACCATTTTCCGTGAGCCGTGACCTGATGCGCGATGCGGCAATTCTGGCCCGTGACAAAGGTGTGATGATGCATACGCATCTAGCAGAGAACGACGAAGATATTGCCTATTCACTTGAAAAATTCGGCTGCCGCCCTGGGCAATATGCGGAAGATTTGGGGTGGACGGGGCCCGATGTTTGGCATGCGCATTGTGTGAAGCTCGACGGGCGGGAGATTGATTTGTTTGCCAGATCGAAAACAGGTGTTGCGCATTGTCCGTGTTCAAACTGCCGGCTTGGATCTGGGATTGCGCCAGTGCGTGCGATGCGGGATGCCGGTGTGCATGTCGGGCTTGGTGTTGATGGGTCCGCGTCCAATGATGCAGGCTCTCTTGTTGGGGAAGCGCGGCAGGCGATGTTGTTGCAACGTGTCGCGAATGGCGCTGATGCGATGTCCGCGCGTGAAGCGTTGGAAATCGCAACGCGCGGTGGGGCTGAAGTTTTGGGGCGTGATGATTGTGGTCAGATCGCCGTGGGAAAACGGGCTGACATCGCCATTTGGGATGTGTCGGGCGTTCAAAGTGCAGGATCGTGGGACCCGGCTGCAATTTTGTTGGCAGGCCCCACGAATGTTAAGCATTTGTTTGTTGAAGGGCGTCAGATTGTTGCAGATGGGCACGTTGTCAGTTTCGATCTGGAACGGGCCATTGTGAAGCAAAACCAGCTTGTGCGAGGTTTGCAAGAATAAGAAAGAAAAAGGAGCGAGCAATGCGAAACCTACTGATACTGGCGGTTCTGGCTTTGGCCGCTTGCCAGCCCACCCCTCCGCCAGCACCAACGATATCAATGACACAAGCTGCAACTCCATCCAGCAGCATGGCGGCACTAATCAACCAACAACGGGCTGCAAATGGGCTCGGCCCGATTACAGAAGATGCACGATTGTCCAATGCGTCCCGTCGTCATGCGCAAGATATGGTGGCGAATGATTATTTTTCCCATCGGGGGCTCAACGGATCTGATCTATCCTCCCGCGCGCGTGCCGCCGGATACACCTGCGTCGCCGCAGAAAACATTGCTTGGGGTCAACGTACCGAGGCGGATGTTATGACCGCTTGGATGAATTCACCGGGTCATCGTCGCAATATTTTGCTCAGGGATGCCCAGCAATTCGGCATCGGCCGGTTTGATAACCACTGGGTGATGCTGCTTGGGCGAGGGTGCTAGCTGGCACGACCGGCGACATATGTTGTTGAAATAGCCCGATCGTCACCCATCATGATGGTCGGGAACAACGCTTCCCAAAGGGTGTCGGCGCGGTTTGATCGCTGTGCAATGGCCGGTGTTGAGGCGAGATCGAGAACCGCGATATCCGCCATTGCGCCAACATTGAGTGAGCCGATTTCGCCGGACATATGTAAAGCGGAGGCTGAGCCTTCGGTTGCCAGCCACATCAATTGGGCAGGGTGCAAGGCCGTGCCGCGCAACTGGGATATTTCATAAGCCGCTGCCATGGTGCGCAACATTGAAAACGACGATCCGCCACCGGTATCGGTGGCCAGACCTGTACGTAGTCCACGTGCCTTCAAGCCGGCCATGTCAAAAAGACCTGACCCAATGAAGGTGTTTGAGGTTGGACAATGAACAACGGCAGCGTTCACCTCTGCCAGTCTATCAATTTCACGCGCTTCTAAGTGAATTGCGTGACCGTAAAGTCCACGTTCCCCGAGCAACCCGAATTTTTCATACGTATCAAGGTAGTCGCGGGCATCAGGAAACAGCCCGCGGACCCATTCGATTTCATCCAACTGCTCAGACAGATGTGTTTGCATCAAAACGTCCGGATATTCCGCCCAAAGTGCGCCAAGCGCAGCCAACTGTTCGGGCGTGGACGTGGGGGAAAACCGCGGCGTAATGGCGTAAGAAATGCGATCCGTTCCATGCCACTGTTCCAGTAACCGTTTGCTGTCATCATAGGCCGATCTTGCATCGTCTCTCAGCCCGTCAGGTGCATTCCGGTCCATACAGGTCTTGCCACCAACAACAGCCATCCCGCGCGTGCGCGCTGCATCAAAGAACGCTTCAACACTCTGGGGGTGGATTGTACAAAAGCTGGTGAGGGTCGTCGTCCCGTTCGCCAAAGCCAAATCTAGCGTCCGCCCAGCGATGTCATTTGCATAGGCGCGATCAGCAAAGCGCATCTCTTCGGGGAACGTATAGGTGTTGAGCCAGTCGATGAGGCGCTTACCCCAAGACGCAATCATCGCCGTTTGCGGATAATGCATGTGTGCATCAACAAAGCCCGCTGTAATCAAGTGGTTGCCATGATCCATAACCGCAGCCTGCGGGTTGTCACGGCGAAGATCATCCGCCTCACCTATCGCGGCAATCCGCCCGTCACGCACCAATACCCCGCCGCGCGCACTGGTCTGCGCAACTGCCTCGGGATCCCCTGCAAAAGGGTCTCCGGAAAAGCGCAAAGTTTGGCCAATAAGAAGTTGATCTGTCATATANNCGTTGTTAGTCCCCAGTTGGTCGCAGGTAAATCGTGAAAACACCGATCACGGCTTGAGGGTGGTCTGCATATGGATATTGTGCAGCGCAATGGAGGATCATTATGGCTGATGCTGTCGAAATGATTGAAGAAGACGAAGGTCTGCCCAAAAACCTTGTTGCTGCGGTTATCGACGCAGTTCAGGTCGGGGACACGAGCGCCGTTGATACGCTTCTTGATCCATTGCACCCCGCTGACATCGCTGACCTCCTCGAACAGGTTGATCAGCGCGACCGCGCCGCCTTGTTACAGGTGTGGAAAGGCGGGATGGACGGGGATATCCTGTCTGAACTCGGGGATGACCTGCGCGAAGAGGTCATTAACGCGCTTGAACCGATTGAG
>DQCL01000261.1 GCA_003533975.1 Octadecabacter sp.
GCACCGTTGGGGCCGATCACGCCGACGATACCACCGGGTGGCAGTTCAAAGCTGAGGTTTTCGACGAGGAGTTTGTCGCCCATCGCCTTGGTAAGACCTTCGACCTCGATCACCTGCGAGCCGAGGCGCTGACCATTCGGGATAATGATCTGGGCGCGGCCCATTTTCTCACGCTCGGACTGGTTGGCGAGGTCGTTATAGGCGCTGATACGGGCCTTGGATTTCGCTTGGCGGGCTTTGGCGCCTTGGCGCATCCATTCCAGTTCGCGTTCCAGCGTGCGTTGCTTGGATTTGTCTTCTTTGGCTTCCTTTTGCAGGCGCTTTGCCTTGGCTTCGAGCCAGCTGGAGTAGTTGCCTTCGTGCGGGATGCCAGAGCCACGGTCGAGTTCCAGAATCCAGCCAGTGATGGCATCAAGGAAGTAGCGGTCGTGGGTTACGATCAGGATTGTGCCTTTGTAATCAATGAGGTGCTGTTGCAGCCACGCGATTGTTTCAGCGTCCAGGTGGTTTGTCGGTTCATCGAGCAGCAGCATATCTGGTGCATCAAGGAGGAGTTTGCACAGGGCGACGCGGCGTTTTTCACCGCCCGAAAGCGTGGTGACGTCTGCATCATCTGGCGGGCAGCGCAGGGCTTCCATTGAGACGTCGATTTGGGCATCGAGATCCCAGAGGTTTTGGGCGTCGATCTCATCCTGAAGCTGGGCCATCTCGTCGGCGGTTTCATCCGAGTAGTTCATCGCCAAATCGTTGTAGCGATCAAGGATGGCCTTTTTTGCAGCAACACCAAGCATGACGTTTTCGCGCACCGAAAGGTTCGGGTCGAGTTCGGGTTCTTGCGGGAGGTAGCCAACAGTTGCGCCCTCGGCGGCCCAAGCTTCGCCGCTGAATTCTTTGTCTTGGCCCGCCATGATCCGCATCAGGGTGGACTTACCCGTGCCGTTCACACCGACGACGCCGATTTTAACACCTGGGAGGAAGTTCAAGCGGATGTTTTCAAACACCTTTTTACCGCCGGGGTACGTTTTGGACACGCCGTCCATGAAGTAGACATATTGATAGGCCGCCATCTGCGAGATCCCCTGAAAAAATGTGTATTTGCGAAGTGAATACGCGGGCGGCGGCGGTGGTGCAATGGGGCTTTCGGCACCTCGGTTCAGGACATGGTGGGGCATACGCGGAATTGCCTTTGTCCAAGCGGCTGCGTAAGGAAACACCATGCAACGTGATGGCATGCCATATGCCCGCGCCGGACAGGTGGTGGGATTGCTGGGAGGGTCATTTGACCCAGCCCATGAAGGACATGTGCACATCACAAAGGCCGCGCTTCAACGGTTCGGTTTGGATCGCGTTTGGTGGCTGGTCAGTCCGGCTAACCCGTTGAAAACACGGGGGCCTGCCCCTATAGATGACCGTGTCGCGCGGGCGAAAGACGTGATGCAGCATCCGCGTGTAACGGTGACAGACATCGAGGCGCAGTTGGGCACCCGTTACACGGCCAAGACGATTGCGGCCTTGCAAGGCATCTATCCAGATGTGCGGTTTGTCTGGCTGATGGGCGCGGATAATCTTGCGCAGTTTCATTTGTGGCAGGATTGGCAGGACATAATGGAGCGCGTTCCTGTTGGCGTTTTGGCGCGGCCGGGGGACCGGATTTCGGCCCGTTTGTCGCGGGCGGCGCGGGTTTATCGCAATGAAAGGCTGATCGGGCGTGCAGCGCGATTGTTGGGGCAAACGCAGGCACCGAGTTGGGCTTTTGCGAACTTGCCGATGTCGCAAAAGTCATCAACCGCGATCCGTGCGTCAGGGACGTGGGGCGCGGATGCGGATAAAGATACAGCAAAGAGTAAGTAAGGTTTCAGGATGTCAGTGACGTTTTCCCGTCGAGCGATTTTAGGTGGTTTGTTGTCCAGTGCGGCTGGTGCGGCCTTTGCTGAGGGGCCGCTGACCTCATTGCGGCCGAATGCACGCACTGGTGTTTCACAGACGGGCGTGGCGAATGTTGCGCTTGAAAGCAGCCCGATCCCGCGGATCGCGCCACGGGTGCGTGCAACGCTTGAACAGATTGTTGCGTCCGCTGATCTGGATGGCACGGTTGGCTGCGTTCTGGTGGATGCGCGCAGCGGTGACGTTATTGAGCAGATTGATGGCGATGTGGCGCTGCCACCTGCCAGCGTGACCAAGGCGGTTACTGCGCTATATGCGCTGGATGTTCTGGGTGGGGCGTTCCGGTTTGTTACGCGCTTAATTGCGACAGGACCGATTGAAGGTGGTATTTTACGTGGTGATTTGATTTTAGCTGGGGGTGGTGACCCGACGCTGTCTGCGGATCATCTGGCGGAACTGGCCGAGGCGTTGAAAGCGGCTGGCGTGCGCGAGATCACAGGGAAATTCCTGTGCTGGCGCGGGGCGCTGCCCTATGCCGAAGAGATCGAGCCGAGCCAGTTGGACCATTTGGGATACAATCCTGCTGTCAGCGGGCTGAACCTGAATTTCAACCGCGTGCATTTCGAATGGCGGCGTGTGAGTGGAAATTGGCGAGCCACGATGGATGCACGGACCGAAAACCGCGTGCCCCCCGTAAGCATGGCGCGTGTGCGCATTGTCGATCGCGGGGCGCCAGTGTTTGCCACTGATGGCCCTGACAGCTGGTCCGTCGCGCGGTCTGCTTTGGGCAACGGTGGGTCACGTTGGATGCCAGTGCGCCAGCCTGCGCTTTATGCGGGGGATGTGTTTCAGACACTGGCGCGTGGCGCAGGGGTTTCGCTGCCGTTTCCCGAAGTGGTCGATGATATGCCAGATGGAGTCGAGGTTACACAGCACCGGAGCGCAACGTTGCGGGTGATCTTGCAGGAGATGCTTCTTTATTCCACGAACCTGACGGCGGAAATCTGCGGGCTGGCTGCGACGCAGGCGCGGTTTAGGACTTCGCTGAAGATCGAAAGCTCAGCGGCGCAAATGACGCGTTGGTTGGGAGAGACTTATGGAATTGAGGGCCGTTTCGTTGATCATTCCGGCCTGAGTGACGCAAACCGTGTTAGCGCGGCGGATATGGTGAAAGTCATGCAGGCTGTCGGTGTTGACGGCCCATTGCGTCCGATTATGAAGCGCATCGCGATGCGGGATGTTGAAAATGACCGGATCGAGAATTTCCCGAACGAAGTTCGCGCCAAGACCGGAACGTTGAACTTTGTAAGCAGTTTGGCGGGTTATGTTGAGACGGCAGACGGGTCCGACCTTACGTTTGCGATCTTTGCGGCCAACCTTGAAAGACGCGAACAGGGCAAGGCTGCGGGCGACGAGGTTCCTGCCGGATCAATCGCGTGGAACAGACGTGCCAAGCGTTTGCAGCAGGTGTTGCTGCAACGCTGGAGTTTGTCGCAAGACGATGACCGCCCGTTTTCACAAGGCGTTGATATTGATGCGCAATTAGACGTGCAGGCGGATTAAAGCGTCATGTGACGTGCGCGTGCGCCGCGTTCAATCGCAGCGGCGTGCAG
>DQCL01000236.1 GCA_003533975.1 Octadecabacter sp.
GGCGCGAGATCGTGCCGAACGGCGTGAGGCGCGGGGGATGCGGGTCATGGCTGAAGGGGGTGAAATGGAGCAGCAGCCTGTGCCAGAGACGCTGGAGCGCGAGGCGGATGTACCGAAGGCTTGGGACAGAACGCTGGATATGCGGGAAGAGCTTGTCGAGGAATTGTTAGGGTAATAGAATCTGTCGTCGCGACCAACAGCGGTCGTTCAGGCAAGCCGTAGCGAATTCACACTTCGAGCCCAAACTGTGAATTCTTTCTTCGTGATGCGGATGCCTCCAGCACAAAGATTGCCGCATGGGCGAAAAAACCTGCGCTGCGAAGTATCGCAAAAAGCAGGCATTCATGCCAGTTATCCTTAGACTTTTCTGTAGCGTGTTAGCGGATCAATCGTCGCGGTTGGTTTTTTTCGAAGTTCAATAACGGAAACCTTTAAACTGGCTTCCTGAGACGATTTATCCGATTGACGCGTCTGCATGATCATTTTATCGATGTGATAATATCTGTTGGGGTGCCCCTATCCGGGCTGAGATGCACAAGCTGCGAACCCATTGAACCTGAACTGGTTAGGACCGGCGGAGGGAACAGCTTGCGGACCTCGAATCCGTTATGGCCTGCGCCTTTTACCATCCTTATCGCTGAACCAAGGGGCGATGACATGGTGGCCAAGGCGTTAACGATAGCTGGGTCCGACTCTGGGGGCGGCGCTGGTATTCAGGCGGATCTCAAGACATTTTCAGCTTTGGGTGTTTATGGTGCCTCTGTTGTGACGGCAGTGACAGCACAGAACACTAAAGCCGTTACAGCCATTCATCCCATTCCGGATGACGTTGTTGCGGCGCAGATCAAAGCCGTGTTGGATGACATCCAGATTGACGTGGTCAAGATCGGGATGCTGGGAACACCGTCGCTGATCGCAGCGGTGGCGGATGCGCTGGCGGGCTACGCAGGGCCGATTGTGCTGGATCCGGTGATGGTGGCCAAATCAGGCGATACGCTGCTGGCCGATAGCGCAATAGATGCGTTGAAGTCTTTGCTGTTCAACCGCGCGGCCCTGCTTACACCCAATCTACCCGAAGCGGCAAAACTGGTCGGCGAGGGTAGCACGCAGTCGCAGGCGAACGCCCTTCTGGACCTTGGCGTCGGTGCGGTTTTGATGAAAGGCGGACATGCAGTTGGCGAGACCTGCACCGATCTTCTTGTGTCGCAAACGGGAACGCAGGACTTTTCGGCCCCGCGTGTGAACACCCGCAACACCCACGGCACGGGATGTTCCTATTCCTCCGCAATCGCTGCGGGCCTGGCGCAAGGCACGGCTCTGAGCGATGCGGTACGCCATGCGCACACATGGCTACATCAAGCGATCTTGTATGCGGATGAATTGCACGTAGGACAAGGTCACGGGCCTGTTCACCACTTTCACGCGCTTTGGAAATGAGCGGCCCTTTCACCATCATTGGTGGTGGCGTGTGTGGCCTTGCCATGGCTGCAGAACTATCGTCACGCGGCGCGCAGGTCACGGTCATTGATCCCAAAGGCGCGCCCGGCGATCATGCCTGCTCTTGGTGGGCCGGTGGCATGCTGGCACCCGATTGCGAAGGAGTGACGGCTGAGCCCGAGATCGTGCGCCAAGGCCGCAAAGCTGCCCGGTGGTGGGAAAGCCACGGAGGGACTGTGCATCACGCGGGCACGATTGTTGTCGCACTTAATCGCGATCAAAGCGATCTGGCAACCTTTGCGCGCCGTGCGCCGACCGCGACATCCCTGTCCAAAACGCAGATCGCTGACCACGAGCCGCATCTGGCTGAACGCTATTCCAAGGCGCTGTTTTTGGCGGATGAGGGGCATCTTGACCCCCGCGCGACTCTGATCGCGCTTCATGCGCGGCTGGATCAAAGGGGCGTCCGTTTTGGCGGTGACATCAAAGGTCAGGTGATTGACTGCCGTGGCCTTGCGGCCCGTGATACTCTTACAGATCTGCGCGGCGTGAAGGGCGAGATGCTTGTGGTCCGCAGCCCCGACGTGACGCTGTCGCGCCCTGTGAGGCTGCTTCATCCGCGGTTTCCGCTCTATATCGTACCGCGTGGCGACGGTGTGTTTATGTTGGGCGCAACGCAGATCGAAACAGGCGAACGCGGACGCGCTACCCTGCGATCCGTGATGGAGCTGATGAATGCCGCCTACGCCCTGCACCCCGCTTTTGGCGAGGCGGAGCTGTTAGAGATCGGCGTTGATGCGCGCCCTGCCTTCCGTGACAACCAACCGCGCATTCGGCGGATTGGGGATGTGATTTACGCAAATGGCCTGTTTCGGCATGGATTCCTGCTTGCACCTGCCTTGGCGCAGATGACGGCGGACCTATTGCTAGAGGGCAAGATACCGGAGGTTTGGTATGAAGATCATCGTGAACGGTGAAGCACTTGAGACCCGTACGCCCACACTGGCCGCGCTCTTGGATGAATTGGGTAAGGGGGAGGCCAAGGTTGCAACCTCGGTCAATGAGGTCTTCGTACCCAAACATCAACGCGCAGACCACGCGCTGCAAGACGGGGACCGCGTCGAAATCGTCGCCCCGCGACAAGGAGGATAGAATGCCCACTTTCTACGGCACCGAGGTGACATCCCGGCTGATGCTGGGCACCGCGCAATATCCGTCACCCGCAATTCTGGCGGATGCGTTTCGCCGCTCGGGCGCTGGAATTGCCACGGTCTCTGTGCGGCGCGAGGCGGGCGGCGATCAGGCGGGGCAGGACTTCTGGGCGTTGATCCGCGATCTGGGTGTCGCCGTGCTGCCCAACACCGCAGGCTGTTATTCAGTGCGCGAGGCCGTGACCACAGCCCAGATGGCCCGTGAGCTGTTCGACACCAACTGGATCAAGCTTGAGGTCATC
>DQCL01000273.1 GCA_003533975.1 Octadecabacter sp.
AAAGACATCGGAAGGGTGGACGTGTCTGAATCAGCTTCGATTTCCTCCGGCATCGCATCTCGCTATGCCACAGCCGTCTTTGACCTGAGCAAAGACGCAAAAGGCCTCAAGGGTCTTGAAACAGATATTAACGCTTTGTCTGACGCCCTTGCTGGCAGCGACGACCTGAGCGATTTGATTTCGTCCCCACTATATAGCCGCGACCAGCAGGGCGCAGCGATCGGGGCCGTAGCCAAGAAAATGAAACTCTCCAAGACAATGACAAATACGTTGGCGCTTATGGCGTCCAAGCGTCGTTTGTTTGTCGTTCCGCAGATGATCGCATCCTTGAACGCGAAAATCTCTGAGGAGAAGGGCGAAGTGACCGCGGATGTGGTCTCTGCCAAGGCGCTGACGAAGGCGCAATCAGACAAGCTGGCCAAGTCGCTTTCCGCGTCTATTGGCTCAGATGTAAAAATCAATGCGACCGTTGATGAAACTCTCATCGGCGGTCTTGTCGTTAAAGTTGGCTCCAAGATGATCGACACGTCGATCAAATCGAAGCTCAACGCACTCCAGAACACCATGAAAGAGGCCCGGTAATGGCGATCCAAGCTGCGGAAATCTCCGCGATCCTCAAGGACCAAATCAAAAACTTCGGCCAAGAAGCCGAAGTTGCAGAAGTCGGCCGTGTGCTGTCCGTCGGTGACGGTATTGCGCGCGTGTACGGCCTCGACAACATTCAAGCCGGCGAAATGGTCGAATTCCCAGGTGGAATTCAGGGCATGGCGCTGAACCTTGAATCCGACAACGTCGGTGTTGTTATCTTTGGTACCGACCAAGACATTAAAGAAGGCGACACAGTTAAGCGTACAAACGCGATTGTGGACGTTCCAGTTGGCGACGAGCTGCTGGGCCGCGTTGTTGATGGCCTTGGTAATCCGATTGATGGCAAAGGCCCGATCAAAACAAAGAAACGTGCGATTGCAGAAGCTAAGGCGCCTGGCATTATCCCACGTAAGTCGGTTCACGAACCAATGGCCACTGGCCTGAAGTCCGTTGATGCGATGATCCCAGTTGGCCGTGGCCAGCGCGAATTGATCATTGGTGACCGTCAGACAGGTAAAACAGCGATCGCGCTCGACACGATGCTGAACCAGAAGTCTTACAATGACGCTGCAACAGACGAGAACGGCAAGCTGTACTGCGTTTACGTAGCGATCGGCCAGAAGCGTTCTACGGTTGCGCAGTTGGTTAAGAAGCTCGAAGAAGCTGGCGCGATGGAATACTCCATCGTTGTGGCTGCGACAGCATCTGACCCTGCACCGTTGCAGTTCCTCGCACCATACGCAGCGACTGCGATGGCGGAACACTTCCGCGACAATGGCCGCCACGCTTTGATCATCTATGATGACCTTTCCAAGCAGGCTGTTGCGTATCGCCAGATGTCCCTTCTTCTTCGCCGCCCACCAGGCCGTGAAGCTTACCCAGGTGACGTTTTCTACCTTCACTCCCGGCTGCTCGAGCGTTCTTCAAAGTTGAACGAAGACAACGGTTCCGGTTCTTTGACAGCTTTGCCTGTTATTGAAACACAGGGTGGTGACGTTTCTGCGTTTATTCCGACAAACGTGATTTCGATTACCGATGGTCAGATTTTCTTGGAAACTGAATTGTTCTACCAAGGTATCCGCCCGGCTGTGAACACAGGTCTATCGGTGAGCCGTGTTGGTTCGGCGGCTCAGACCGACGCGATGAAATCTGTTGCTGGTCCGGTTAAACTTGAGCTTGCTCAGTATCGTGAAATGGCCGCGTTTGCGCAGTTTGGTTCCGACCTTGATGCCGCGACACAGCGTTTGCTGAACCGGGGTTCCCGTCTGACGGAACTGATGAAGCAAGCCCAGTATTCGCCATTGACCAATGCTGAAATTGTCTGCGTGATCTTTGCTGGCACCAAGGGGTATCTGGATGATATTCCTGTTGGCGATGTAGGGCGGTTCGAAACCGATTTATTGAACCATCTACGCTCCAAACATGCCGACCTTCTGGCAGATATCACTGACAATGACCGTAAGGTTAAGGGTGAACTGGAAGACGCAATCAAGGCAGCGCTTGACGCATTTGCCGCTGACTTTGCTTAAAACGGGCGAAAGGTAGGATTGGATAAATGCCAAACCTTAAAGACCTTAAAAACCGGATCGAAAGCGTCACCTCGACGCGTAAGATCACCAAGGCGATGCAGATGGTTGCCGCGGCGAAACTTCGCCGCGCGCAAGAATCGGCTGAGGCCTCGCGCCCCTATACAGAACGGTTTAATGCCGTGATGGCTGGGTTGTCGGCTGCTGCAAGCGGCTCTGATAGTGCGCCCAAACTTTTGGCTGGCACTGGCGGGGATCAGGTTCATCTTTTGGTGGTCCTGACGTCGGAACGCGGCCTTTGCGGTGGTTTCAACTCTTCGATCGTGAAAATGGCGCGTCTTAGGGCGCAGGAACTTTTGGCGGCTGGAAAAACGCTCAAAATCCTGACCGTTGGCAAAAAGGGTCGTGAACAACTGCGCCGCGAGTTTGGCGAATTCATGATCGAACATGTCGACACGGCCAACATCAAACGGATCGCCTATAGCGATGCACAAGGTGTGGCCAAAGACGTGATTGCACGGTTCCAGAACGGCGAATTTGATGTGGCGACGATGTTCTTTAGCCGCTTTCAGTCGGTGATCAGTCAGACCCCGACCGAGCAGCAGATCATTCCGGCGAAATTCGATGTTGCCGAGGATGCCGAGGCCATCGACTATGACTACGAGCCGGAAGAAGAAGAAATTCTGGCCGATCTGTTGCCACGCGGCGTTGCCACGCAATTGTTCTCGGCGCTGTTGGAAAATGGTGCATCCGAGCAAGGTGCGCGGATGTCGGCAATGGACAATGCGACACGCAACGCAGGCGAAATGATCGACAAGCTGACGATCGAATACAACCGTTCGCGTCAGGCCGTGATTACAAACGAACTTATCGAAATTATCTCGGGCGCTGAAGCGCTCTAAAGAACCGGAGAAACAACATGGCAAAAGCGAAAGCAACCGGCAAAGTCACACAGGTGATTGGTGCTGTTGTGGACGTTCAGTTTGAAGGCGACCTGCCCGAAATTCTGAACGCTCTGGAAACTGTGAACAACGATAAACGTCTGGTTCTGGAAGTATCCCAGCACCTTGGCGAGAACACTGTTCGCTGTATCGGCATGGAAGGCACCGAAGGTCTGGTGCGCGGTGCACCCGTATCCGATACCGGCGCCCCAATTTCTGTTCCCGTGGGCAGTGCAACACTTGGTCGTATCCTGAAC
>DQCL01000019.1 GCA_003533975.1 Octadecabacter sp.
TGCGCCAGCACCAGTTTGAAAAGGTCGAAATGGTGTCCGTGACCCATCCAAACCAATCCGACGCGGAACAAAAACGCATGCTGCGTTGTGCCGAGGACTTGCTGGAACGCCTTGAAATTCCTTACAGAACCGTACTGCTTTGCACCGGTGACATGGGCTTTGGCGCTCGTCGCACCTTTGACATCGAAGCATGGTTGCCTGGCCAAAATGCCTACCGTGAAATCAGCTCGGTCTCCACGACAGGCGACTTTCAAGCCCGCCGCATGAACGCCCGTTTCAAACCAGAGGGTGGTGGAAAACCACAGTTCGTTCACACGCTGAACGGCTCCGGCCTTGCCGTTGGACGCTGCTTGATTGCGGTATTGGAAAATGGCCAGCAAGCGGACGGTTCGGTAACGCTTCCGAAAGCATTGCATGGCTATATGGGTGGCAAGACAACCATCAACGCGGACGGTTCACTCAACTAAAGCCACTGTCGTGGTCGCAAGACTTCGTCGCCGGGCTCATACAGAAGCACTAGGTTGCGGTACACATCCTCAATGATGTCCGTCAGCCCCCAACACGCGCGCGCCCAGCAGCCTGTCCATCCGCCGCGCGGCCCAGGTATTCCCACGCCCTGACCCAACACCGGGGGAATACAAAACCACTTGCGGCATTCCGCCGGCAGCATGGGATGAAACACTGCGTGACAGCCGCACAACATTCGTCGGATGCTCTGCATCCGGCCTGTTCCAAGTGCCACCAATAAAAATAGCGATGCGTTTCATTGGCTTGCCCTCTTCAGCTCGCCTAGAGGGTGAAGCGCACCTACCTTAACGTAAAGTCAGCTAAACCCGACTTCAAGAATTCCCACGGAACCGTTTTTTCTGATCCGCAGGCGCCTTGCCAAGGTGCTTACGCAAGCGAGACGGCGTTGATTTCGTGTTGTTTTTGTATGGGTTCTTGTCGGCCTGTGACCGGAAATGCAGGCGGATTGGTGTACCCGGCATATCGAAATCAAGACGCAAACCGTTCACCAGATAGCGCGAATAGCTTTCCGGCAGCATGTCTGGGTGGCTACACATCACAACGAACCCCGGAGGGCGTGTTTTGACCTGCGTTGCATAGCGCATTTTGATGCGGCGACCACCCGGTGCGGGGGGTGGGTGCGCTTCGGTCATGCCCATCAGCCAACGGTTTAGCTGGGCCGTGGTGACACGACGGTTCCAGACCTCATGGGCCCGCATAATCGCTTCTTGCAAACGGTCGATACCGCGGCCCGTTTTGGCAGAAACCGTAATCAGCGGCGCGCCCTTTAGCTGTGGCAGCAGCCGCGTAAATTCTTCTTTCAGCTCTTTCAACTTGGCCTGTTTCTCAGGCTCAACGTCCCACTTGTTTACCGCCAAAACCACGGCACGGCCTTCACGTTCGGCAAGGTCAGCGATGCGCAAGTCCTGTTGTTCAAACGGAATTTCCACATCCAGCAACACGACGACAACTTCGGCGAACTTAACAGCACGAAGCCCGTCACTCACAGATAGTTTTTCCAGCTTTTCCTGGACCTTAGCGCGCTTGCGCATGCCCGCAGTGTCGAAAATACGAACGGGCACGTCATCCCATTCCATCTGTACAGAAATCGCATCGCGGGTGATGCCCGCCTCAGGGCCCGTCAGCAAACGATCTTCACCGAGGATCTGGTTAATCAGTGTGGATTTACCCGCATTCGGGCGGCCAACAACGGCGATCTGAAGTGGCTTGGCTTTGGTCGGGATGCGCGGGCCGTCCTCGTCGTCATCATCCACGTCAACATCTGTTTCGGGTGCATCAGCAGCAGCGCGTTCTTCAAACGCATCTGACAGCGGCATCAACACATCATACATCTCGCTCAGGCCTTCGCCGTGTTCAGCGGACAGGCGGATCGGCTCACCTAGGCCAAGGTTGAACCCTTCGATCACGCCCGCATCGGCGGCTTTGCCTTCGGATTTATTCGCCGCGAGGATGACGTTGGCGTTTTTCTTGCGCAGAATATCGGCGAACACTTCGTCCGCGGGCATGATCCCCGTGCGTGCGTCATACATAAACAGGCAGACATCAGCCATTTCAACAGCGCGTTCTGTCAGGCGGCGCATACGGCCTTGTAGGGATTCGTCTGTGGCTTCTTCCAGCCCCGCGGTATCAATCACCGTAAAGCGTAAATCGCCAAGGCGTGCAGGGCCTTCGCGCAAATCGCGCGTGACACCGGGTTGGTCATCGACCAGCGCAAGTTTTTTACCGACAAGGCGGTTGAACAACGTGGATTTGCCAACATTCGGGCGGCCCACAATGGCGAGAGTAAAAGACATGAGAATACGACTCTATAAGGTTAGAGACGCGCACTACACCGTTTGCGCCTTAACGGAAAGCCAGCAATTCACCGCGCTTTGACACAACATAAAGCGTGCCATCCGCAACAACAGGGTTAGACGCAGCTCCGCCACGGATTTCAATGGTGCCAACCAGTGCGCCCGACGTTGGGTCAAACTGACGGATAAGCCCATCCGAGGACGCGACGATCAAACGCCCACCAGCAAGGATCGGGCCGTAGTGTGCGAAACGGGTTTTCTGACGACGTTCACGGTTTTGCTCAAAGCCGGGAAGCTCAACACGCCAGATTGCAGTGCCATCATCAGCGTCCAGACGCAGCAATTCACCAAGATCGTTCACCATAAAGACAGAGCCGCCAGCGGGCCAAACGGGGCCAACAGCCCCTTCCGTCGCGGTCCAGATACGGTTACCGTTTGCGATTTCCAGCGCCACAACACGGCCAGAGAAGTTACCGACATAGACGCGATTGCCATCAATCACCGGATCGCCAGCGATATCAGAAATATTGGATGCAGCTTGGCCCGGACGCTGGCCTGTTACAACCGTTGACCAACGGCGCAAGCCCCCTTCAGGGAACGCCGCGAGGACTTCACCCGTTGGGAAAGGAAAGATTGCGAATTCGCTGTTTACAGCAGCGCCAGCGCCACCAGAAAAGTTTGCTGTCGGCGGTGTCCCGCTTTGCGTCCAACGAATACGGCCAGTGCCCAGTTCAAGCGCCCAAGCGCGGCCATCACGGGCTACGACGTAGGCCAAATCGCCTTGAATGGTTGGCGCGGATGTTCCCGGCGCGTCAAGGTCCTGACGCCACAGTTCGCCACCAGATGCCGCGTCCAGAGCAACGACTTCACCGAATCCTGTAGTCGCCAGCAAGACAGTTCCATCAACGGCCAAACCACCACCTGATGCATCACGTGGATTGTCGGATGCAGGAATGACACTGCGCGACCAAAGGGTTGCGCCCGCAGGGGACGTTGCAACGACCTGGCTTTGCGCATCAAGCGTATAGATCGCGCTTGATGTAACAACCGGATCAGCCGTGATGCGAAGCCGGCGGCTGTCACCTGCCCCGATGTTCGCGGCAAAAACCGGCGAAAGCGCCGAGCCCAATGTCGGATGTATGGTGCGGTGTGACGGGCTGCCGTTTCTATGCGTCCAAGACGTGTTCACGGTTGCGGCCGGCAGTGAGATCGGGCGCGCTTCATTTACGAAGGCATTCACTTCAGCAGCATCACCGCGAATATCGAGCCGTTCCCCAGGCAAAATAACGTCTTTCTCGCCACACGCGACCAATGCGGTCGTCAGGGCCAACGCAAAAAACGTTTTCGTTTTAAAGCTTGATACAATCTTGCGTGTCACATCATTCCCCTTTTCGGGCCCCTTGGTGGAGGTCTTAGTTGTCTTGCGCGTCAGTTGCAGCACTATTGCCGAGAAGTTCTGCAATGTCACCGCCCATCGCGTCAATCATGCTGAATGCGCGTACACGCAAACCGCGTGTGGTTTCAGCGTCTTGCGCAATCGCAATAAATTGCGTTGTCGCCGCGTCTATGTCGCCAGCTTCTACGCTGAGCAATGCGAGCTGTTCTTGCGCCACCAGACGGAACGGCGCACCGGCGGCAGCCAGTCCTGTCAGGACCGCACGGCGGTCTTCAATTGCCAATGTATCGCCTTGCACCATCACGGATTTTAGTGCGGCCAAGTCTCGGTAAACCTGCGGCGCGTTTTCATCCAGCGCAACGGCTTCCAGTGCGGCAACCGCCCCTGCACTATCCCCCGTTTCGGTCAAATTGGATGCCGTCAAAAGGCCTGTTATTGCCGCTACGGGGCCAGTGGCCTCAATCGCCTGCAATGCAGCCGCGCGTTCTGCGTCATCATCAATCTCAAGCGCGGCAAGAATCTCATCGCCTGCAGCTTGTGCGGCATTGGTGACCTGTGCCTTGCGGTATTCGGAGTAAGCTGTGCCGCCGACAATCAACAAAACAACCAGAACCGCGATCCAGCCGTACTTGCGCATATAGCCAAACAGCTGATCCTTGCGGACCTCTTCGGTGACTTCTTCGATGAAGCTTTCAGAATTGCTCATAGTGCCCTCACGCAGTTTCCCGTCCCTCTTATCGCGAAGGGCTAAGCGGGGACAAGAGGCCCGCGCCTCGCCCCCGCCAATACCTTGCACATACGGTTTGCTTTGCAGGCCCAAACCCTCTCTCAAGATTTACATACAAATCCCTCAAGGCAGAACTCATCAGGCGAAACCGGACGACAAGCTGAGTGACCGGACCGCAAGCGTGACAAGATCAATGCCGACTTCGCCCGAACGATTGGTCAAAGTTTCACAGACTAAGCCGCGTCGTCATCCTGCTGTTGTCGGTTCCAAAGATGCGCGTAGCGTTCATTTCGTGCCAACAGCGCGTCATGTGTGCCTTGCTCCACAACAACCCCGTCCTCAAGCACCACAATACGATCCGCATCTGCAATCGTGGACAGACGATGGGCAATGGTCAGAACTGTGCGCCCCTGTCCCATCGCCTTGAGTTCATTCTGAATTTCCATCTCGGTTTCCGTATCAAGCGCACTGGTCGCCTCATCCAGGATCAGAATTGGCGGGTCTTTCAACAAGGTTCGCGCAATTCCGACGCGTTGCTTTTCACCGCCGGACAACTTCAAGCCGCGCTCACCAACGGTGGTCTCGTATCCCTCCGGCAGGCTCTCGATGAAGTCGTGAATTTTGGCTGCCTTTGCTGCCGCCGTGATGTCATCAAAACTCGCACCTTCGCGCCCGTAAGCGATGTTGTAACGGATCGTGTCGTTGAACAGCACCGTGTCTTGCGGCACCACACCGATCTGTTCGTGCAGGCTGACTTGGGTCACATCGCGGATGTCTTGCCCGTCAATGCGGATCGCCCCTTCGCCGACATCGTAAAAGCGAAACAACAAACGGCCGATGGTGGACTTGCCCGAACCGGACGACCCGACGATAGCAACCGTTTGCCCCGCAGCGATTGGCAGATCAACACCGCGCAAGATCGGGCGTTCCGCGTCATACCCAAAGAAAACACCGTCAAAAACCACTTCACCGCCTTGCACATTTAGAACATTTGCGTCCGGTTTGTCGGTCACCTCAGACGGTTGTTCTAACAAATCAAACATGGACCCCATGTCGACCAAGGCTTGGCGAATTTCCCGGTAAACTGTGCCCAGAAAGTTCAGCGGCATTGTGATTTGGATCATGTAGGCGTTGACCATAACGAAGTCTCCGACAGACAATGCGCCGCTTTCGACCCCCATCGCCGCCATCACCATCACGGCAACCAGACCGCCGGTGATTAGAATCGACTGGCCAAAATTTAAAAACGCCAGCGAGTAAGACGTTTTCAGCGCTGCAGCCACATATTGCTCCATCGCGCCGTCATACCGATCCGCTTCGCGCTTTTCTGCGCCGAAATACTTAACCGTTTCAAAGTTCAACAGACTGTCGATGGCTTTTTGGTTCGCGTCCGTGTCTTGGTCATTCATTTCCTTGCGGATTTTCACACGCCATTCTGTGACGGTAAAAGTGAACCAGATATAAAGCGCGATCGTGCCCACCACGACAGCCAAGTACCAAACATCAAACAGGAAAAATAGGATCACTGCGATCATCAACAGCTCGATTATCAACGGCCCGATTGAGAATAACAAAAACCGCAGCAGGAATTCCACGCCCTTAACACCACGTTCAATGATCCGGCTTAACCCGCCGGTTTTGCGCGTGATGTGATAGCGCATCGACAAACGGTGAATATGCGTGAACGTCTCAAGCGCCAGTGCCCGCAGCGCCCGTTGCCCAACGCGCGCAAAAATCACATCGCGCAATTGCTGGAAGCCAACGGTCATCAAACGGGCGAAACCATATGCAAGCGTCAGCCCCACCGCGCCAACCGCCAGCATCGACACAGAGCCTTCCCCCGCAAGCGCATCCACCGCGCCTTTGTATAATAGCGGTGTGCCAACTGCGATCAGCTTGGAAAGAAACAGCACGCTCAGCGCGGCAACAACACGTTGTTTGACCCAAAGCTGATCTTCTGGCCAGAGGTACGGGATAACCCGTCTGATGACCTTCCAGCCTTGAATTTTTGCACCATCGAGGTTTTCGGACGTTTTGGTCAGGCCGCGCATAAGTAGCTTTCATCTAAACAGATTTGTTTACTTAGTGGCTCAGCGGCAGCTTTGCCAGCCTCTCAAGGTCGCGGAATTGAACCTTTAGCAGAAGCGATTGTTTACAAATAGGAAATGGCCCCAAGCAAAGCCGATGGATTGTTTCAAATTCCCGCTTGAATAACGACCAAATCATGGCGCGCATTGTTCACCGTTAATGGGCGCGTTAAGCTGAGGGAGAAACAAGTGGGGTCTGAAATGAATGAGTCGTCAGCGATAAAAACTGGGCACGGCCCCGATTTATCGGCGTTTGATTGGACGGATGCTTTGCGTCTTGAAGACCAGTTAACCGAGGACGAACGCATGTTGCGCGACGCGGCGTCTGAGTTTGCCCAAAGCACCCTCCAACCTAAGGTCCGTGACGCGTATCGCGACGAAACAGCCGACGTCGGAATTTTCCGTAAAATGGGCGATGCCGGAATGCTTGGCCTGACGATCCCTGAAGAGTACGGCGGGCTGGGCGCAGGCTATGTAACATATGGCCTCGTCGCGCGTGAGATTGAGCGTGTGGACAGCGGATATCGTTCGATGATGTCAGTTCAGTCCTCGCTCGTGATGTACCCGATCCATGCCTATGGCTCTGAAGATCAACGTAAAAAGTATCTTCCCGGCTTAGCGTCTGGTGAATTGATCGGCTGTTTTGGGCTAACAGAACCTGATGCGGGGTCCGACCCTGCGGGTATGAAAACCCGCGCTGTGAAAACGGCAACGGGCTATAAGATCAGCGGCTCCAAAATGTGGATTTCAAACGCGCCAATCGCGGATGTTTTTGTGGTCTGGGCCAAGTCTGACGACCATGACGGCAAAATCCGCGGCTTTATCCTTGAAAAGGGTATGACGGGCCTAAGTGCGCCGAAAATCTCTGGCAAACTCTCGCTTCGCGCCTCTGTAACCGGCGAGATCGTGATGGACGGCGTTGACGTCGGCGAAGACGCATTGCTGCCCAACGTTCAGGGTCTTAAGGGGCCATTCGGGTGTTTGAACCGCGCGCGCTACGGCATCGCATGGGGCGTTATGGGCGCTGCTGAGTTTTGCTGGCACGCGGCCCGCACCTACGGGCTGGATCGCAAGCAATTCAACAAACCCTTAGCGCAAACCCAACTGTACCAGAAAAAGCTCGCTGATATGCAAACCGAGATCACACTCGGGCTTCAATCGGCGCTACAACTTGGCCGCTTGATGGATGAAGGCAAAGCCGCGCCTGAGATGATCAGCCTGATGAAGCGCAACAATTGCGGCAAAGCGCTCGATGTCGCCCGCGCATCGCGCGATATGCATGGCGGCAACGGGATTTCGGACGAGTTCCAGATTATGCGCCACATGGTGAACCTGGAAACCGTGAACACCTATGAAGGTACGCATGATGTCCATGCACTGATCCTTGGTCGCGCACAGACCGGACTGCAGGCCTTTTTCTGATGGTATCACACATTCACCCCACGCCCTGCCCAATTGCGCCGCAATTCAGCCGTAGCGCTGCACGCGGTGAGTGGGAGTACCTTTTTAATGAGTTATCGAGATGAAAGACACGGCCACCGCCTTTGAATACGACCTCGGCAAACTAGACCGCACCGCTTGGGTGGAACAGGTCGATGAAATTGCCGACGATTTCGGGTATTCGGAACCTGTCGGGCCGAACCACACAGCCGTACTGATTGACGCGGGCCGCACGCTTCTGGTTGCGTTTGAAACTGTCCCGAACGTGCGTAAACACAATGACGGGCATGCGCCGTTGGGCTGGGGCTTTGTGCAAAGTCACGGATGGTCTAGCCTGACATTACTCGCCGATGCAGGGACCGACTGGTTTCGCCATCCGGCGGTGTTTGGCTACTTTGACCGTTTGATTGATGATGGTTTCTTCGATGATTTTGACCAGATCCTGTTTTACGGTTCTGGCGCTGCGGGATACGCAGCAGCTGCCTACTCGGTTGCCGCACCAGATACGCGTGTGCTGGCTATTCAACCGCAAGCGACACTCGATCCGGCGCTTGCCCGTTGGGATCAACGCCATATGGACGCCCGCCGTTTGGATTTCACGTCCCGTTTTGGCTATGCGCCGATGATGGTGGAAACCGCTGAAACCGTTTCCATACTCCATGATCCAACAGTCATTGAAGACGCGATGCATGCCTCGCTCTTCCAAGGCGAAAACACCGTGCATTTTTCGTGCCCATTCCTAGGCCCGAACGCCGATCGTGCGTTGAACGTGATGGATGTGCTTCCAGAACTTATTGAGATGGCAATGGACGGTGACCTAACTCGCGCCAACTTTGCCACCCTTTGGCGTGCGCGGCAAAGTTACGGCCCCTACCTTCGCACTCTCATGCATCGTTTGGATGCAGATGAGCAGCACGAACGCTTGCTGTTACGCCTGTGCCGCCACATAAATGCGGCCGGCAACCGCCCCGCGTTCAGAAAGAAACTCGCCGAACTCGAGGCGCGCGGCGTAAGCGTTTAAGTGCGTTTGTCTTCGATCATTCGCTGAGCGGTGCGCAGCAAACGCATGCCGAAATAGCCGAGTGCGCCACCAACGGCGAGGCCCAGCGCCGAGCCCGAATTGAAGACCGAGCACAAGACACCGGCAATGATCATCGCGATCATAAAAGCCAGCGCGCGCATTTCAGTGTCTTTCACATCAAAGCTTTCGCCCATCATTCGCGCAACAGGCCGCGCCAGTGGAGCTTCGATCATTGGCGTTACGGCGCCTGCCACGACTGCAATCAAAAATCCGAACATCATTATCTTCCTTATAGGGCTGGTGTTGAGACTGCTGTTACAAACACGTGGGTATTTGGCAAGGGGAACCCTCTGGTCAGTTCCCCCTTCGCGGTGTAATGGGCAGTATGCCCAAACAAAGCCCAGACCGCCTAACGATCGCCCGCCCAGATGACTGGCACCTTCATCTTCGCGATGGTGCCATGATGCAGGCCGTAGCGCCCCACACCGCCGCCCACTTCGGCCGCGCGATCATTATGCCAAACCTTGTGCCCCCTGTTGTAACGGGCGCACAGGCCGCGGCCTACCGTGAACGGATTATGGCTGCATTGCCCGAAGACACGCCGTTCCGCCCTTTGATGACCTGTTATCTGACCGAAGAAACCGACGCTAATGATCTGGAAATCGCCCACCGTGATGGCATCATAACTGCAGTAAAACTCTACCCTGCGGGGGCGACGACAAACTCTGCCTCCGGTGTATCCGATTTTGATAAAGTGCGCCCCGTGCTGGAGCGTATGGCGGACATGGGCTTGCCCTTATGCGTTCACGGAGAGGTCACCGATCCGGATGTTGATATTTTTGATCGCGAAGCAGTGTTCATCGACAAAGTCCTGAAGCCGATCCGCAAGAAAGTGCCGGACCTGAAGGTCATCATGGAGCACGTGACGACGCAGAACGCGGTGGATTATGTGCGTGACAGTCGCTCCAACCTTGCCGCAACAATCACGACGCACCATTTGATTATCAACCGCAACCACATCCTCGCGGGTGGGATCAAGCCGCACTATTATTGCCTGCCTGTGGCGAAACGCGAAAAGCATCGCATCGCGCTGGTTCAGGCTGCGATTTCTGGCGATAAACGTTTCTTCCTTGGCACTGACTCCGCACCGCATACAGACGCAAACAAGCTTTTGCCTTGTGGTTGCGCGGGTTGCTTTACCGCGATCAACACCTTGTCCTGCCTCGCGGAAGTCTTTGATGCGGCTGGTAAAATGGACAAACTGGAAAACTTCACCTCGCTCGCAGGGCCGCGCTATTACGGGCTAGAACCGAACGACGACACAGTAACGCTGATCAAAGGTGACCCCGTCAGCTATCCATCTAGCGTTGAAACGGCGGACGGTCCCGTTACGGTGTTTGACCCCGGCTTCCCACTGCACTGGCGCGTCCAATAACAATTCTGATGCCTCCAGGAGGAGGTGTTTTCAAAGCAATGAAGAGACAAGATAAATGATCCCCACCTCGTTTCCTGACAAAGCCGAAATTGCCCGCCTGACTGCACGCATGCTGATTGAGATCGGCGCCATTGATTTCAATTCCGCCGACCCGTTCACCCATTCCAACGGCAAAAAGGCCCCGACTTATGTGGATTGCCGCAAGCTGATTTCGTTCCCGCGTATCCGTTCTACCTTGATGGACTTTCTGGCTGTCACAACCATGCGTGAATGTGGTTTTGAGGCCTTTGATAACGTGGCTGGTGGCGAAACTGCTGGCATCCCATTTGGCGCATTGATGGCGGAACGTTTAGCCTTACCGATGACATATGTTCGCAAGAAACCAAAGGGTTACGGGCGCAACGCACGCATTGAAGGTGTGATGACCGAGGGCCAGCGCGTGCTTTTGGTCGAAGACCTGACCACTGACGGCGGCTCAAAGCTTTCATTCGTGGATGCGATCCGCGAAACCGGCGCGACATGCAACGCGACCGCTGTGATTTTCTATTACGGCATCTTTGAAGGCGTGGAACAAACGCTTGCGGATCACGGCGTACAATTGCTGCACCTGTGCACGTGGTGGGACGTGCTGGAAGAAGCCAAATCTTCCGAATCCTTTGACGCAGCAACGCTGAGTGAAGTCGAAGCCTACTTGCGCGATCCAGCGGCATGGTCGGCGGCACATTCATAGTTCTTGCAAAAGAGTTAACTGAATTTCACGATCAATCGACACAATATCTTGCGGTCTGCGCTTTGCGTAGGCTGCATTTTGTGTCATTGTCCCTGTCAGATCCTATCCACAGCTTTATACAATTTGCGCATGGTCCGCGTGTTTTGTATGACACCCGAGCGGTGGTTCGCGGGTTGAGGGGACAGTGAAATGAATGAGATTTCGACATTTAATGCGACGGGCACACTAGAGGCCAATGTCGATTCCGCCCCCCATTCCATCGAGGCTGAACAGCAGCTTCTGGGTGCAATCCTCACCAACAACGATATCTTTGACCGTGTTTCTGCGATCGTTGGGCCGGATCATTTCTATGACCCCGTGCATGCCCGCATTTTTGAAACGGCTGCGGCACGGATCGCCAAAAACAACCTCGCCTCCCCTGTGACGCTGAAGGCCTTCCTTGAGGATGACGACGGCCTGAAAGAGCTTGGAGGCCCTGCCTACCTTGCGCGTCTTGCTGGTGCGGCGATTTCTGCTTTTGCCGCCCGTGACTACGCGCAAATGATCTACGATCTCGCTGTGCGCCGCGAGCTGATCACGGTTGGGCGCGATATTGCGGCCAAGGCGGGCAAGGTCGACGTCGATAGTGAACCCAAAGAACAGATCGTTGAAGCGGAACAGGCGCTATATAAGCTCGCTGAACAAGGCAGCACCGAAGGCGGCTTTCAGTCCTTCCTAAAGGCCGTCACAGACGCTGTGAACGTCGCCAACTCTGCCTATCAGCGCGATGGCGGATTGGCTGGCGTTGCGACTGACCTTATTGATTTAGACAATAAACTCGGGGGGTTACACAAGTCTGACCTTCTGATCCTCGCGGGTCGCCCGTCGATGGGGAAGACATCGCTGGCCACCAACATCGCCTACAATGTCGCCAAGGCCTATAAGAAGGGCAAGCTGGCGGATGGTTCTGAGGGATCCGTTGATGGCGGCGTTGTCGGGTTCTTTTCACTTGAGATGTCGGCGGAGCAGCTTGCCGGACGTATCCTCGCGGAAGCGTCCGAGATTTCATCACACAAAATCCGCCAAGGTGACATGACCGAAGGCGAATTCCGCCGTTTCGTCGATGCCGCCAAACAGCTTGAAGCCTGCCCGCTTTACATTGACGACACAGCCGCCATTCCAATCAGCCAATTGTCCGCCCGCGCGCGCCGCTTGAAGCGAACCCATGGTTTGGACTTGCTGATCGTGGACTATTTGCAGCTGGTGCGTGGTACGTCTGAAAACCGTGTGCAGGAAATCGGTGAGATTTCGATGGGCCTTAAGGCCATCGCAAAGGAACTACAGATTCCTGTGATCGCGCTGTCCCAGCTGTCACGTCAGGTTGAGAACCGCGAAGATAAACGACCGCAACTCAGTGACTTGCGTGAATCTGGGTCGATTGAGCAAGACGCCGATGTGGTGATGTTCGTGTACCGCGAAGAATACTACAAAGAACGCGAGAAGCCGGGCGATCATGAGCTTGATAAGATGGCCGCGTGGCAGGAAGAAATGGAACGCCTGCATGGCCGCGCCGAGGTGGTGATCGGCAAGCAGCGTCATGGCCCCATCGGCACCGTGGACCTCAGCTTTGAGGGCAAATTTACCCGCTTTGGCAACCTTGTGCAGCCTTGGCAGCAGGGTGGCGGCGACGATCAGGAGTTCTGATCTCGCCTCCGGCGCGGTCAATCATGCCAATCCACGCATAAATTCGCATCTGTGAATAAAAGCTTGGATTGCCACTCTCCCTTGATAAGCTGACAGGGTCGGTCGGACGCAGCGCGTCCGCACCTGCAGTCAACTTGGGAGGAACCACATGACAAACATCATCCGCGCGCTTTGCGTTTTGCTGGCCACCAGCCTCGCCTTCGCCGTTCAGGCCGAAGAGAGCGAGCGCTACGGCAAGCAAAAGGTCGTCTATCACATCAACTATGAAGGCGGCGAAGGGTCTAAGAAACACCTTGGCGCCATGCGCAACATCCAGAACCACATCAACGCCGTGGGCGCTGAGAATATGGAAATCAAGGTCGTGCTGCACGGCAACGGGGTGAGCCTGCTGGCCGACGCCAAGGGCAATGACAAGATGCAGACCAGCGTCTCATCGCTCAAAGGGCAAAACGTCAATTTCCACGTTTGCAACAACACCCTGAAAGGTCGCAAGATCAGCTACGAGAACGATCTCTACGACGTTTGGGAAGAGGACATCGTGCCCTCCGGCGTGGCCGAACTCTCGCGCCTGCAACAGATGGGCTACACCTACATCAAACCCTAAATGGCACCGCCCGGGGATGACCCCGGGCGATCCGCTGGTTATTTGTCCGCTGCGCGGGTCTCATACATCAGCCCTTTGGCCGTCCCCTCGGGGAAACCTTTCCAATAGCTGTGGTCTTCCTTGTCGGTCCCATCTTCGGCCTGAGACCAGACCCCGGCGTTCGAATCCTCGACCAGATCCAGATAGCTGGCCTTTTCGGCTTCACCCTTCAGGTGATTATCAAGCCAAGCGGTCACGAAATGCTGTGCGATGTTGTTCATTCGCGCGGTGTCCCAAACCGCATCTGTGTAGTGCTCCGAGATATTGAAGCCCTTGTCTTCGTTGAAGTAATAGGACTCCTGAGGCGCGGGCATCGGCGCGCCTGCGTTATGCCCTGCGTTCATATAGGTCAGCAAAGCGCGGTCGACGTTCGACGTATTCTCCCAGATCGCCCGCACGCCTTTTTCATAGAGCGACGTGTCGTCCTGCGAGCCTGCGATGAAGAGCATCGGGATTTGCACCCCGGCCAGCCCTTCGGCGTCCCAAAAGCCCCGGTTCATCCCCCAAGGGCCAAAGGCCACGGCGGTCTTAATGCGCGGATCGGGCAGGTCGTTGTGGCTGTCAGAGCCTGCCTGATGAATGCCCAGCGTCCCGTGTGGCCCGCCCCATGTGTAGCCGACAGAGGTCTCTGTCACCCCGCCCCCGGCGGTGATGATGGCACCGTAGCCGCCCATTGAATACCCGATCAGCCCGGTGTTCTCAGCATCATAGAGCCCGGCAAACTCCGCCCGCTCGGCGCTTTTCTGGGCCATCTGTTCGAGCACAAACAATTGGTCCAGCGACCGGTTCACCAGCGTCGAGCCAAAGGCGGCCTGCGTGCGGTAGGTGCTGTCGGTGTGATCAATTGAGGCCACGACATAGCCTTTGGACGCAAGATTCTCAGCCAGATGCGACAGCAGATAGCGGTTGCCGGGGTAGCCATGGCTGATCAGCACCAGCGGGAAGGTCTCACCTGTCGCAGCGTCCACGTCGCGCATGGCCTGCCCCTCCAGCGTCACTTCGGTGGTGCCGTCACGCAGGAAGGCCTTAAAGGTCGTCTCGCCCTCGGCGCCCTCGGCAGCCGGGTAGTACATCTCAACCGTCAGCGGGCGGTCATAGCGCGGCATCGCGTCGGGCTTGTCGGCAGCTGGATCAATGGCGAGGATGTCGATCTGGTCGGGGTTGGTCATCTCCAAAGTGCGCACCCCCACCGCATGGTCGCCATAGGCCGCCAACTCCGGCGCGTTTGGCAGTTGCCGATCAACACGGTTCTCCGCCGCGGCGGCGGTTCCCATAAGGCCAAGCGCCATGGCGCGCGCCGTCAGTCCCAAGTGCTTTTGCATGGTTTATCCTCTCCCTTTGTTCATTGGGATCAGCCTAAACCGGTCTTGGCCTCGCGCAAGCGTGCCGCAAGTGACGTTACGGCATTTTGCGCTTCAGGCGCGGGCCGCGCGGGTGAGCTCGGCTTCCGTCAGCCCGTATTTCGGTGCAAATTTTGCCCGCGCTGCGACCAACCGCGGGTCGTCTGGCTGCATGCCCAAGGTACGGATGAACGCAACACGTTGCTGCTGCTTTAGCGCTTCGGCGTCGATGTCCGTCCCCATGGCCCGGTCGATGATCGCGCCGCCGGGGCTGACGTGGAACCACTTGTTGAAGTCGCGAAAGTGGTGCTGGTTGTGCAGCCGGGTCACGTGACGCTCCACAGCGGTCTTCGGTAGCGTCAGATGCGCTGTCATATGAAACCATTCATACCCCAAGAACGTCAGCACGCCCCCTACAGGGACAATCGCCGTGGCAATCCAGATCGCGGAAGGCAGCCCGAACAGCGTGGCAATGCCCCAGACCAACAGGAAATTCCCCGCCAGCATTGGCAGCGCCACCCATAGCGGCACAAAGAACAGCCCGTGATTGGTGGGAAAGTCGTGATGCCCGTAATGCGCGCGGTAAAGCAGGTTGAACGCCCATTGCCGCCGCGGCGGGTCAAGGTGAAAGCTATGCCGGTGTAAATTGTATTCGTTCAACATCTGGGCCCCAACGCCCAGCGGGATCAAGCCCCAACACCATAGCGGCGCGCCCCAGAGCATCGCAATGATGGCCAGCAGACAGGCCAGCGCCATCAGGCTAACACCCGCATGGCCGAACATGATCCTGATCCGTGTCATACCCCCC
>DQCL01000151.1:0-6486 GCA_003533975.1 Octadecabacter sp.
GCCCGGCGCATCAGGTGAAAGCGGCGCCGACGAGAGCACACCCATGTGCCAGGCCAAAGCTTGATTGCTGCTGACCACGGGCAGCCCTAGGGTTTGTTCAAGATCATCTATGATGTCCAAAGTGCGCAGGTTCGTGCAGGATAGAAAGACCGCCTCCACTCCCGCAGTCGCCCCGACCTTCAAGGCGGCAGCATAGATCGACGCGGGATCAATGCGTGCAACGTTGGCTTCCACTTCTTCGCCAAAAGATAGGGTTGCCGGAACGACAAACCCTGCGTCCTCAAATGCACTTTGGATGGGTGTCGCAACGGAGGCGATGTAGGGCGACACAATCGCGATGGACCCAACATCAAGCGATTCAAACGCCGCGATGGCTGCGCTTAGCGGGTTGGTTACGGCCCTCGTGTTTGCCGTTTCATCCACCAGCTTCGCGACCCTGTCGACCCCAATGAGTGTTGTTCCCGATGTGCAGGCGTATCCGATCACATCAAACGTCGCCGCAGGCGGCAAAAGCGATGTGGCGTAAGGCAAATCAATCGCCATCTGCGCAATCGTGTCAGGGGTTAAACTGGACCCCGATGGAATCCGGCTGACATAAAGGGCCACATCCGGTCCAGCGAACAATCTGCGAAAGTCTTGTTCTAACGTTTCATCCACTTGAAGCACCACCAACCCCAAGGTTGCGGAACGCCCAATGGGGCCTGTGAGATCATATGGGAATTGATCCATCACTCTAACTTTGGCAATTCTTGTGGCGCGCGGGCGGACAGCAACTCTGGCCCGTTTGCACGTAGAACGATGTTTTCCTCATGGACAAGAAACTTGCCTGCTGAGACCTCAACGCCGGGTTCTAGGGTTAGGACCATGCCTTCGCGCAGCGGGGTGGTGTCTTTGGCGGTAAACGACGGCCATTCAGTTAGTGTAATGCCCAGCCCGTGCCCAAACCGGCCACCTCCGGCCGTGGCGCCTACGTCGTGCAGTGCGTTCACCATGATGGCATAAAGGTCCGCAGACGTCATGCCGGGGCGCAGCGTTTCAAGCACCGATTCTGTCGCCGCAAACAACGCATCTTGCGCACGCTCAACTGCGGCCGACGGCGGGCCGACAGAATAGTTGCGATCAAAGTCACAAAAATAACCATCGCGCACGGCTCCTGTATCCAGCATCAAGACATCGCCCTTTTCCAACGGCTTTGCCGTGGCGGGTGAAATTACATCGCCGTATCCCCCCTGCCCAGCGCCACCCGCAACATAGCTGACCCAATCAGCACCTTCTTGTAGCAGCGCGATTTGGAAATCCCGAAAGATCTGATCAAGCGGCCGTCCAGACGAGGCAAACTCGGGCACGCGCGCGAACACTCGATCCGCGATTTTGCACGTTGTTTTGATTTTGGCGATCTCAGCCTCGGACTTGATTTCACGGACACGTTGCACGGTCGCGGTGGCATCCACAAATCGGCGAGGTTTGATGCGGATCTTGACCCGTTCGAAGTCTGCCAGCGGCATTCGAAGGTGGGTTTCCAGCCCCATCGGAATCCCAAGCGCACCAGTGTTCGGAATAGTCTCCACGATGGCATCTGCCAGCAAGGACACCCCATCATCCGCTGGGTCAGGTGCGTCCCAAGTGCGAATGTCAGTTAGCCAGCTTTTACCCATCAAATCAGCGCCGATGGATGGAATGATGGCGATTGGGTCACCATGTGCCGGAACAAGAATAAACCAAGGACGCGCAGGGCTTTCCCAGAAACGCGTCAGAAACCCCGTGACATAGAAAACATCCGCCGGCGTAGTCAGCAGCAAACCATCCAGCTGCGCAGTTTTCATACCGTCCTGAAAGCGTCTGACCCGACCGCGATATTCTTCAACCGAGAACAGCGGCGCGGCCTCAGACATCCTCTGCGCCTTCGCTGAGGATCACCAACACGCGCGCGCCAGGGCCCATACCGTCAAAGCCATTCAATGCCGCTGCAAAGCCTGCGCCGCCAGATGGGGTGGTCGTCAGGTTGTGATCCGCCAGTATACTGATCGCTTGGGCTGCATCATCTTCGGTGATTGTCACAAATGTATTCGCATCACGCGCCAGCCCAGCAAGGGCAATCATCGACGGCGTTTTACAATCAAGCCGGCCCATATCTGAAACGGGGCCAGCTGTTGTTACAATCTCTCCGGCGCGCATGCTTTCGATCAGCGCAGGTGCAGCGTCAGGTTCCACAACGACAATTACAGGCCCACGTCCCCAAGCGACGCGCGCATAGGCTGCGACTGCCGCAGCCAAACCGCCAACACCCGCCTGTAGAAAAATATGAGTGGGTGGTTCCTCGATTTGTTCTGCCGCCTCAACAGCGAGCTGCAAATAACCTTCCATCACCCGCGATGGGAGGGCCGTGTACCCAGGCCAAGACCCGTCCGACAACAATGTGCCCTGCCCTGCGTCCGCACGCGCCTGTGCGGCATCCAAGCTGTCCTCGTAGGTGGCGCCGGCCCGAACGACTTCGGCCCCGATTGCGCGAAGCCTGTCTGCAAATGCCTCCGGCACGCTTTCGGCAAGATAAATAATCGCTTTGGCACCGAACAACCCTGCGCCTGCAGCCACGGACAATCCGTGGTTTCCTGCACTTGCGGTAATGAACACCTCACCCGTTAGGGCGTCATCCCATTGGCCTTCGACCACGCACTCAGCCGCTTCGCAGGCGATTGCATAGGCTGCACCGAGGGCTTTGAAACTGCCCAACCCCATGCGACCGCGCTCATCCTTCATATGCAGTTGTGCGACACCGATTTTCTTGGCCAGTTCCGGTACGTTCAGCAAAGGCGTCGCTTTATGCGCGGGGCATTTCGCTAATAAGGCTGCTACATTCGATGCATCATCCTTTGGCATGTGCTGCAGATCGGGTAGGCCGATTTGAAGATATGGGTTATCGAAGCTGTCACGCATGAAGTGTCCCTTTAGGCAGTGTCGCCACGCGGTATTGTCGTGACTGAAAAAACCTGACCGAATTCACAATGCAAGTCTAGTAAAGTTAACGCCCAAAACGTGATCAGGCACCCTAGGGAAGCAGGTGGCTGGCGGTATATTCAAGTGACCACAGCTATGTTGGCATGGAACACGGCGATGCTGGTGTCCCCATACGTGCCTCTGGGGGGGGGTGTCGGCTGGATTGCGAAGGCCGCGATGCTTTGCCTTGAGACGGGCGAGGAATACGCTGCCCAGCATAATCCCGACTATGATTTCCTAGGTGATTTTACCCCCATCGACGCAGCCATCTTTGAAAGAAATGCGCTTGATGTGTTAGTTTAAAGCGACAGTAGCCAAACATCATCCATCTGTGAAAACACGCGCGACATAGTCCATCAAAGGACGGGTCAGGTAGTTGATCGGCGTGCGATCCGCTGTTCTGATGAATGCTTCAACGGGCATACCCGGGATCAAGGTTGTGCCAGCAGGAAGTCGTGCGAGCTCACCGTCGTTCAGGCGAATTTCTGCGCGGAAGTATGAAGCACGCGTTGCGCTATCTGTAAACGCATCCGCGGAAACCACAGCAACCGTGCCCTTGAGTTCTGGTGTGGTGCGCTGATCGAGGGCGGTAAATCGCAGGCTAACCTGCTGGCCGATGGTCAGCACATCGACATCGTTGGGTGAAACCTGTGTCGCGATTACCAATGGGCGATCTTGCGGCACGATATAAAGCAACGGATCGGCAGGGTTCACCACTGCGCGTGCCCCGAACACTGTCAGACCATAGACAATGCCACTAACAGGCGCGCGAATTTCCAGACGGTTAAGCCGACGTAGAACGCTCGTGCGGCGCTCACGTAGTTCCAATTCATTATACTGCAGGTCACGCAGGCGGGTGATGGCTTCCTCGCGCCGCGTTGATTGCAAACCGAGGATTTCGATTTCAATTTCGGTGACGCGCTCTTCTGCCCCCCCAACAGAGGCAGCGAGCTCCCCAACCTGCCCTGCAAGGCGTGCTTCCTCGCGTTGCAGGTTTAGCACCACAGACGCCTGTGCCAAACCGCGATCAAGCAAGGCTTGTTGATTGGCGAGTTCTTCTTCGATTAGGCCAAGCTGTGTTTCTAGCGCGGCTTGTTGCGCAACGATCCCGCGCACTTGTGATGCAATCTGGTCCTTGCGGTTCAACAATTGTTCCGTGCGACGCGCTTCGGTCTCAAGGCGTGCGTTGAACAGGTTTTCCTGCCCGGATTTCAGGTCGGTAACATCGTCGTTCAAAAGGGGATCGAAGGTCAGTGTCTCGGCACCGTCACGCTCGGCCTCAAAGCGCGCGCGGCGGGCCAGAATTTCAAACAGCTGTCCTTCAAGGACCGTCAGTTCTGCCTGCAGGTCCTGCGCGTCAAGGCGAATCAGAACGTCGCCTTCGGCAACATCATCGCCTTCATCCACTAGAATGTGCGTGACCACTCCGCCGTCAAGATGTTGCACCACCTGCCGGTTCTGATCGACTTCAATCAAGCCACTCGCGATGATGGCACCGCTGATTTGCGCCGTTGTCGCCCAACCTCCAAAGCCACCAACCAACACCACAAGCGCCAACAGACCCACCGTCAAAGGGCGGCGGGCGGACCATTCCGTTTTCATGAGACACCCCCGCCTTTGCCCTTAGCCTGATTGATCTGCGCGCGATTTGCGAGAATCTGCGCCTTGACCTCTTCGGTCGGCCCGAACGCCCTTAGAATGCCGCCATCAAGATACATCAACTTGTCGCATTGCTCGATCGCGGCGGGCCGGTGGGCCATTACGAAAACACAGTGCCCTTCTTCGCGCATTTGCCGGATCGCGTCATTCACCGCGTTCGAACCTTCGTTGTCGAGGTTCGAATTGGGCTCATCCAGAACCAGAAAAACCGGATCACCATACATTGCACGGGCAAGGCCAATACGCTGAACCTGCCCACCGGACAGCTGCCCGCCGCTGCTGTCAACAACAGTGTCATAGCCGTCAGGTAGCTGAAGGATCAAATCATGTGCGGCNNCGCGCAATGTTGTCGCGGATCGTACCGTTCAAAAGCGTGACCGTTTGCGGTAAATACCCAACATAGGAGCCAAGAACATCAGGGTCATATTGATCCAGCGTCGCACCATCCAGCCGGATCGTCCCTCCGACAGGTGACCAAAGCGCCACGAGTGCGCGCGCCAACGTTGATTTGCCCGCGCCAGACGGCCCAATCACACCAACCGCTTCGCCTGGCTTCACAGAAAAAGACACCATGCGCAGGCTTGCCTTGGTTTGGCCTGGCGGCAGAATCGTGACCTGATCCGCGACGATAAGCGCCTTTGGAACCGGCAGTTTTGTTCGAGTTTTCGTTTCAGGAACCGCGCCCAGCAAACGTGCCAAACTGGCCCAACCGGAACGGCCCCGATTGAGAGCCGGCCACTGACTCACCAACAATTCAACCGGTGCAAGTGCACGTCCTAAAAGGATAGAACCAGCAATCATCGCACCTGGTGTCAGTTCGTCTTGCAGGACAAGATAGGCCCCCATACCCAACATTGCAGATTGCAGAAACAGCCGTAGGGACTTGGTAACGCTGCCAAAGCCTCCGGCGAGGTCCCCTGCCCGAATGCCAGCTCGCAGCGATTTATTGCGCAGGCCAATCCAACGTTGAAACGCCGCCCCGCGCATCCCGAGCGCCTGAATGGTATCAGCATTACTGCGCAGCTGTTCGCCCATGTTTTCGGAACGAAGCGTTGCAACATTTGCGTTTTCCAACGGGCGTTTAACGCTCATCTGGTTAATGATCGCAATCGCCACAAGCAACGCCCCACCTGCAATCGCCAGATAGCCGAGGTAGGCGTGAAATATGAAAATGCCGAACAGAAAAACTGCCGTCCACGGCAGATCAAACTTTGCCATCGCAACAGGGGCGGTAATAGATTGCTGAACGGCCTGAAGGTCACGCTGGCCCGTCACAGCCTCGGGAAGTACTAATCCTGTCGCTTTGGCGCGCATGGATGCATTGAACACCCGCTCATCCAGATCGGCTTGAAACTGCGCCCCGATACGCCCCATGATCCGCCCGCGTGCGTAATCCAGTATCCCCATTATCAGATACATGAAGGCGACCAGCACAGACAGCGCGACCAGCGTCTCCAAGCTGCGCGATCCCAACACGCTGCCATAGACGTTGAGCATATAAAGCGGACCGGTCAGCAACAGCGCGTTCACAAAACCGCTGAAGATAGCCACAAACCAATAAAGCCCTCGCGACCGTTTACGCACGCCCGAAAGCTCAGCTTGGCCTGCCTGAATTTCAGCGCGGGTTGGTTCTCTGATAATCATCGAAGGAGATCTGCTTTCATGAACGGACACCCCCACAGTCCGCCTATAAAATTGAAAAGCAGTAAACTTGTTCGAAATCGACTGGTCATGTGCCGTGTTAGTTCGGGTCCCTTTCGAGCAATATTTGTTATGAAGGGGACAAGATATGGCAATACGATACACGGACGCGCTTCGGCGTGTGGTGGTCCG
>DQCL01000151.1:6542-7559 GCA_003533975.1 Octadecabacter sp.
CAGCTGCCAGTTCCCAACTTCCGAACCACTTTACACCCCCATACAGATATATTTGATCTCAAGGTAATCGTCGATCCCATACTTTGAACCTTCGCGACCCTGGCCAGACTGCTTAACACCGCCAAACGGGGCAACCTCAGTCGAGATAAGGCCAGTGTTGACGCCAACCATGCCATATTCCAACGCTTCGGCAACTTTCCACACATTCGACAAGTCGTTGGCGTAAAAGTAGGAGGCGAGGCCAAAGATCGTGTCATTCGCTTGTTCAATGACATCATCTACTGTTTCAAACTTGAACAGGGGAGCAACGGGGCCAAATATCTCTTCTTGAGCAAGGTCCATCTCGCGGGTGACGCCCGTCAAGACAGTTGGCGGGTAGAATGTTCCACCTAAGTTGTGGCCTTTGCCGCCTGTCACAACGGTCGCGCCTTTAAATGTGGCATCCGCAACAAGAGATTTCACCTTCTCTAAAGCTGCCTCGTCTATCAGCGGGCCAGCCGTCACGCCGCTCTCAAAGCCATCGCCAACTTTCATCTTCTGAACTGCCGCAACAAGCTTTTCCGAGAACGCATCATAGACGCCCGCCTGCACGTAGAGACGGTTGGCACAGACGCAGGTTTGTCCGTTGTTGCGATACTTAGAGATCATCGCGCCTTCGACTGCAGCGTCCAGATCGGCATCGTCAAAAACGATAAACGGCGCATTGCCGCCCAACTCCATCGAGGCTTTCATGACCTGGTCAGCTGACTGCTTCATCAAGATTTTGCCCACTTCCGTGGAGCCCGTGAAGGTGATTTTGCGCACCATTTCGTTTGAGCAAAACTCTTCGCCGATTGCGGCTGAAGAGGCCGAAGTGATAACACTTAGCAGCCCCTTCGGGATACCGGCCTCTTCGCCCAATACTGCCATTGCGAGCGCAGACAGCGGAGTTTGTTTCGCTGGTTTAACGATAAATGCACAACCCACCGCGAGTGCAGGTGCAACCTTACGCGCGATCATCGCGTTGGGGAAGTTCCA
>DQCL01000192.1 GCA_003533975.1 Octadecabacter sp.
GTCTGCAAAACCACGTCGACATCGTCGGACCAGTCCTGTGCGGCGGCGGCCACAAGCTCAGAACCGTGGCCTGCAACGATGACGGTTTTTTCAGGCTCTAAGGATGCGCCGGCCTTCATCGCGTGTACCAAAAGCGGCGCACCAGCGACTTTGTGCAAGACTTTAGGCAAATCGGACTGCATCCGCGTGCCTTTTCCTGCGGCCAGAATAATAAGAGCGACTGTCATACGTGCCTCAAGGTTGTAATTTTCCACCTTCATACGCAGGAATGCTGATTGCGCAAGTCTGGGGGGTTCACATCCCATGTCGCTGCGTTACAGAAGGGTAAACAGGGGAAAACATCATGAGATCAGTCATTTTTGATTTGGATGGAACTTTGGCGGACACGTCTGGTGACCTGATTGCGGCCGCGAATGTTTGTTTTGAGGGGCTCGGTCTTGGTGCATTGCTTGATCCAGCTAAGGATGCAGGGACGGCTTTGCGCGGTGGGCGGGCTATGTTGAAGCTTGGCTTTAGCCGCGTTCAAGGTTTTGGCGAAGATGACATTCTGCGTCAGTATCCCGTACTGCTTGAAGCATACGCGAAGGATATCGACACCCATACGGTCATGTATGATGGGGCGATGGACGCTGTCGAGGCTTTAAAATCAGCAGGTTACGGTGTTGGAATCGCGACGAACAAACCTGAAGGATTGGCAGAAGAATTGATGAAGCGATTGGGCGTGCGTGATGCGTTCGCATCCCTCGTTGGTGCGGACACGTTGCCTGTTCGAAAGCCCGACCCAGAGCATCTGTTTGAAGCGGCGCGGCGTTTGGGGGGTGATCCAGCGAAGACATGTCTTGTTGGGGACAGCGATACGGACCGCAATACCGCAAAGGCCGCTGGGGTTCCCTCGATCCTCGTCACGTTTGGGCCATCAGGCGAGGATATGGCCGCGCTGAACCCTGAGGCATTGATCGACAGCTTCACAGAATTGCCCGTGGTTGTTGAGCGGCTTTTGGCCGGTGTGTAAACACCATTGACGCATGGGGCGTACGAAAGCACACATGCCCCATGACAGATAATTCCCCGGAACAGTTCACTGGCAGCTTTACCCAACAAGAACCCATCCCGCAGGCGGGCATTGATGCGGCCTTGGCAGTTATGGGGCACGGACGTTTACACCGATACAACACTGTGGACGGTGAAATTTCTGAGGCGGCGCTGCTAGAAGAAGAATTCGCGACCTACACAGGCGCTAGCTATTGCCTTGCAGTTGCGTCGGGCGGTTATGCAATGACAACGGCGTTGCGGGCATGCGGTATCGGGCATGGCGATAAAGTTCTGACCAATGCCTTTACGCTTGCGCCCGTTCCCGGGGCGATTGCGGCAGTTGGTGCCGCGCCCGTATTTGTAGGGGTCACTGAGGGTCTGGTGATTGACCTTGAAGACCTCGCCGCAAAAGTCGACCAAGCTAGCGTTCTGCTGCTGTCCCATATGCGGGGCCATATCTGCGACATGAATGCGCTGATGGCGTTATGTGACCGGGCAGGAGTTACGGTGATTGAGGACTGCGCCCACACAATGGGGGCCGAATGGAATGGTACACCGTCAGGGCGTTGGGGTAAGTTTGGCTGCTATTCCACACAGACGTATAAGCATATGAATTCCGGCGAAGGTGGATTGCTGATCAGCGATGACGCCGACGGTATGGCACGCGCGATCATGATGTCAGGCAGCTATATGCTGTTTGAACGCCATCGCGCCGCGCCGCCCGCTGAAACCTTCAAGCAGATCAAATATGAAACGCCTAATATTTCAGGCCGGATGGACAACCTGCGTGCGGCGATCTTGCGGCCGCAACTTGCTGATTTGAAAACCCAATGCGACCGTTGGAATGCGCTTTACCGTGAAACCGAAGTTGGTCTGAGGGATACGCCGGGACTACGGCTGATTGACCGCCCAGCGTCTGAGGACTTCGTTGCGTCCTCGTTCCAGTTCTTGTTGCTGGATTGGAAACCCGAAGCGGTTCAGGATGTTATTTCACGCTGCCTAAAGCGCGGGGTTGAGTTGAAATGGTTCGGCGGGGCTGAGCCGTCTGGATTTACTTCGCGCTATGACAGTTGGCGATATGCAACTTCCGAACCGATGCCAAAGAGTGACCGTATTCTGGCGGGCATCATTGATATGCGTTTACCGCTGACGTTCTCGATAGACGACTGCGCCCAAATTGCACGCATCATACGCGCCGAAGTCGGCGCAGTATGGCAAGGCGGGGTAGGGGCCGCCGAATAAGGCTGGAGGGCAGCGAAAATAGCTTTGCGCGTCACGTAGGTGTTTCCCTCTATTTCAATCTTGTTTGATATCTTGCACAAAGCCCTCAATGGATTGATGGCTTTGTGGGAACGCCCCGTTTTTGGTCCGCTTGAGGTAAAAGGGAACGGATATGCGCGTTTTGTTTTTCGTGATCATGGCGTTAGGTGGTGCATCAGCTGGCTACGCTGAGGATGCTAACGAATTGGACGGCGACATTGTCGGCTTTGAAACCTGCTTTATCCAAATGATGATTGATAATCCGGGGAACCCAATGCTTGAAGTGATGGGGCCGATTGTGTGTGGAGAACGCCATATTCCGATGGGGCAAACCTGTGACGCGCTAGGCTATATGCTGTTTGATCGTCGCGAAGCGTGCAAGCAAGATGATTTGGTTTTCTGGCAGGCCCAAGTTGAAACGCGCGCATCCGCAGCCGTTGAAAAAGGGCGCACAGGTGTCGGGACGTTGTATCAGTCCGGGCTTGAGCGGTGCGTTGAAGAGATCGCCGACGAAGCTGAACGGCTTGATTGCGAGATTGAAATCAGCTGGCGCACGTCGATGGAATTCATGGCGGCTGATCTGGTGGCTGAGTTGGTAGGGGAGGCAGAATGAAAGACGTCTTGGACGCTTTCCGAATAACCGATGCGCAAACAGCAGAACTGTTCCCGCAATTTGCTAACCGCGAAGTTGCTTTACATTATTCCACGCTTAACGCGATCCAAACCACAAGGTTCTTTCATGTTCGATAAACCAAATCGCCGTGACTTTTATTCAGGTATTCCGTGGGTCCACGTGACCGCACAAGAAGCACACGCGCATCCGCTTGGTCGACTCGGGCCGATTGAGTGGGCGATATCCATCTATTTCATCGCAATAGCAGTTCTGAAATCCTGGCTGGCGCTTGATTACGGCTTGGGCTTTGGGGGCGCGTTTTTGAATGGTATCTGGCCATTGCTTGTGGGGCTTGGTCTGGTGTTGCGCGTGCCATGGGCTGTGATTATGGCCATGATTTCAGCAGCATTGACGGCCTATGCGCTGGTGCGCGGCCTTGGGGGCGGCGGTGACCTGATCGCGTTGTTTGAAATGATCGCGAGTGTGGGGATTTTGTTCTATCTCATCGATGCAGATCGCCCGAACCTGATCTATCGCCACCGCTATCGTAAATACTCTGTTGAGGACGATAATGCGACGTAGAACTTCGGTGCGGGTGTGGGGCGTTCAAAAAACACCAGAATAGGTACGATTGCAGCCAGTTGAGGGCTCTCGGCCCGTTGACCCTCCAAGGTCCGCGAGATAAACGAGCAAGCAACATCAGGGTGCGCCGCTGCGTGCCCGCCAACCTTGGAGTTGTTGCTCGTGGACGAGATGCTCAGAGAATACCTGCCAATCATCATCTTTTTAGGGCTGGCCATCGTGCTGGGTGCTGTTTTGATCCTCGCTGCCGTCGTGCTGGCGGTGCGCAATCCTGATCCGGAAAAAGTATCTGCATATGAATGCGGATTTAACGCCTTTGATGATGCGCGCATGAAGTTTGATGTTCGCTTTTACCTCGTTTCGATCCTGTTTATCATTTTCGATCTCGAAATCGCCTTCCTGTTCCCGTGGGCTGTCGCCTTTGGTGACATCAGCATGGCGGCGTTCTGGTCGATGATGGTGTTCTTGGCGGTCCTGACGGTTGGTTTTGCATACGAATGGAAGAAGGGAGCGCTCGAATGGGAGTGATGGCAGGCGAGAATACCGCTGGTGTTGACCGTGAGGTTGCGACCCAAGGCTTGAACAAAGAGCTGAATGACAAGGGTTTCCTTGTTACGTCTTCCGCTGACTTGATCAACTGGGCCCGTACTGGGTCTTTGCACTGGATGACTTTCGGGTTGGCCTGTTGTGCGGTTGAGATGATGCATACATCCATGCCGCGCTATGATGCTGAACGTTTCGGCATCGCACCGCGCGCGTCCCCACGCCAATCCGACGTGATGATCGTTGCGGGTACGCTGACCAACAAAATGGCACCAGCGCTGCGCAAGGTTTATGACCAAATGCCAGAGCCGCGCTATGTGATCTCAATGGGGTCCTGCGCGAACGGCGGCGGCTACTACCACTACAGCTATTCTGTTGTACGTGGGTGTGATCGCATTGTGCCCGTGGACATCTACGTTCCTGGCTGCCCGCCCACAGCCGAAGCCCTGCTTTATGGCATCCTGCAATTGCAACGCAAAATGCGCCGCACCGGCACAATCGTAAGGTAATCCTATGTCAGACGCCCTGAACGAACTTGGCCAACACATTGAACTCAAGCGCCCTGATTGTGTGCTGTCTTGGGATGTCACCGGTGGTGAGCTGACGGTTAATGTCGCGCCTGCAAACATCGCTGGGTTTGTGGAATTCTTGAAGGTCGATAACTCCTGCAAGTTTAGCACGCTGGTTGATATCACTGCGGTCGATTACCCGGGCCGTGCACAACGGTTTGACGTGATCTACCACTTCTTGTCCATGTACCAAAACCACCGCATCCGTTTGCGCGTGAAAGCCCGCGAAGACGAAATGGTGCATTCCATCATGGACGTGCACCCCTCCGCCAACTGGTTTGAACGCGAA
>DQCL01000276.1:0-12912 GCA_003533975.1 Octadecabacter sp.
CTTCATCGATAACGCCTGCTGCCTCGCGCAAGCGATCTAGGATTTGCCCTGCGCTTTGGCCGTCGTGTCCGCAGGTTTGTCGTCTTCGTGCCAAACCCCAATGAAAAGGCCCACTTGGTCCGGGGACTTACCGCGGGAGTTTATCAATTGCTCATCCGACATCGTTGTCCGCTGAGAAGGCCGCCGCGCCCATTCTGACAATCGGTGTTGGAACGTCTCGATGACGGGTTCGTAATCAGGATTGCCTCCTAGATCGACCAATTCATCAGGGTCGTCTTTCAGGTTGAACAACATCGGTCGAAATCCGCCATCGGCGAACACACATTTCCAGTCGTGATCGACCAACATGAATAGCCGCGCTTGTTTTGGGGTGACTTCCAGCAAGTCCGCCTCTGGGGTTGCGGAGTAATCATACTCGCTCACCGCGAAGTCGCGCCAAACCTTTGGGGGTTCACCCGTGATGAAGGGGCGCAATGATCGCCCTTCGATGATGTGGTCGGGAATCTCGCCTGCCATATCGATAAATGTCGCGGCCAAATCGATACTCTCGACCAGTGCATCGCAAACCGTACCGCGTGTGGCATCTGCCTCTGCGGAAGGGTCGTAGATGATGAGGGGGACGCGCACAGACGGGTCGTGAAACAGGTCTTTCTCACCCATCCAATGGTCGCCCATATAGTCGCCATGATCCGAGGTCACGACAATCATCGTGTCCTCCATATGCCCTTCGGCCTGAAGCCAGTCAAAGAGGCGACCCATTTGATCATCGGCCTGTTTGATAAGGCCCATATAGGCGGGCAGCACTGTATTGCGCACCTCGTCACGGCTAAACGTCTGACAGACTTCGCCTTGCATGAATGCGCCGTAGACGGGATGCGGCGCAGTTTTCTCTGCATCGCTACGAACCACGGGGATCACATCATCTGGGCCAAACATATTGTGATAAGGCGCAGGTACGATGTAGGGCCAGTGCGGCTTGATATAGGAGACGTGGCACAGCCAAGGACGTGCACCTTCGCTTCTTTTCTGGCTGATAAAATCCATCGCGCGGCCAGTCAACCACGGTGTCTCGCTGTCTTCTTCGGCGATGTTCGCGGCTTTGTCGGCGTTGTGCATAAACCAGCCAGACGCAATTTCGCCGCTCTCGTCCACGCCTGCGTTGGCATTATGGAGCCAGGGGTTTTCTGCCTCATACCCTTTGGATTTCAGGTAGGCATTATAGGGCGACGGCTTTTTGCCGTAGGTTCCCGCCGGGCCCTCGCCCCACAATCCATCGTCGCGTTCGAACACATCGAACCCGCATTCAGAAACCCGCGCGCCGATCACGCTATCAACCGCAATACCAAGCCGGTCCATGCCAGCCTGATCGACCTGCATATGGGTCTTGCCCACTAGCCAGCAATCCATGCCCCGTTCTCGCAGATGGTCACCCATGGTCTGTTCGCCGACCTTCAGCGGGAAGTTGTTCCACGCCGACCCGTGAGAATGGACATAGCGCCCAGTGTAGCTGCTCATCCGCGAGGGGCCGCAGATCGGTGACTGCACATAACAATGGGAAAACCGCACACCTTTGGACGCAAGTTTATCCAAATGGGGTGTCTTAAGGTGCGGATGCCCAGTGCAGCTGAGGTAATCATACCGCAACTGGTCAAACATGATGTAGAGGATGTTTTTTGCAGGCATCGTTTACGGCTTCCTTACAATTCCACGGGGCCACCCAGTCATCGAATATTTCCAAAGCCTTATCAGCAAAGGCAGCATCGTTGATGTGGCACTCCAACTTGTGCAGTTCCGTATTGTCCGGCGTGCAGCCTTCCATTGCAACGCAGAATGCGACCAATCCGTCGGGGTCGTATAAGTCAGCGCTGGGTCTATCCCACTCACCGCACCCGCCGGTCGGCACCAACAGTGCCGTTGGGCTGTTTGTCTGACGTCAGCACCTATGGGTTCACTGCCGAGCACTGGAGACGTTGGCATCAGACCCTAAAGAACCGCATCTTTCTGGAAAACTATTTCCTGTCCGGCGATCTCGAAGTGCAGCTTGAAGCCTTCGCCGACAACTACTGGCCCTATAAGGAAGCTGGCAATCTTGTGTTTGCATCCCATATCATAGGCCTAACCAAGGATAAGGGGCACTTCACATGGCTAAGTACGACAAAAACCCAGACGTCATCGCAACCCTGACGCCAGAACAGTTTCGAGTAACGCAAGAAAGTGGGACTGAACGTCCTTGGACGGGGGCATACTTGGACAACAAAGACGTCGGAATTTATGTCGATATCGTTTCTGGCGAACCTTTGTTTGCATCGTCAGACAAGTATGAGTCTGGGTGCGGTTGGCCAAGTTTTACCAAACCAATTGAAACCGAAAATATGAACGAACAAACTGACACGACGCTTGGAATGGTGCGAACCGAAGTGCGTTCAACCCACGGTGACAGCCACCTCGGGCATGTGTTTCCAGATGGCCCCGCTGATCGAGGCGGGCTTCGGTATTGCATCAACGGGGCGTCTCTGCGCTTTATCGCTAAAGCGGACATGGAAGCCGAAGGTTATGGTGAATACTTAGATCAAGTGGAGGACGTTTAATGACCGAACGCGCAGTTCTGGCAGGCGGGTGTTTCTGGGGTATGGAAGACTTGATCCGAAAGCTTCCCGGCGTTGACTCAACACGTGTTGGGTATACAGGTGGCGATGTTCCTAACGCGACGTATCGCGATCACGGAACACACGCTGAGGGAATCGAGATACTGTTCGATCCTGCGGTCATCACCTATCGCCGCATTCTGGAGTTTTTCTTCCAAATTCATGATCCGACAACAGAAAACCGCCAAGGGAACGACCGAGGCATGTCATACCGCTCGGCAATTTATTATGTCGACGAGGATCAGAAGTCCGTTGCTGAAGATACGATCAAAGATGTGGATGCGTCGGGCTTGTGGCCCGCAAAAGTCGTGACTGAATTGGCACCTGTAGCTGAGTTCTGGGAGGCTGAACCGGAACATCAGGACTATCTGGAACGGATTCCAAATGGGTACACATGTCATTTCATCCGGCCTGATTGGGTACTTCCGCGTCGTTCGGCTGAATAACTAGCTTGTAATGCGCGGACGCCCTCGGGCAGTGATGCGCAGGTTCGCCTCAATGAACATCGTTTGAGCCTCGATCTGCGCTTCTCGCAGGTCGAGGTTTTCAGTAATGCGGATTTCATCGACGCCACTGGCCTTTGCTTTCTCCGTTGCCTGAGTTGTGAGTGTTTTACGCAACTCTTCCAGCGCCGTTTCCTTGTCACCAAACTGAACGGGGCCGTCAGGAAGGTGAACGCGAAACGCGCCTTCTCCGCCACTGGTTACGGATCCTTCTGCATGAATAGAGACCTGTCCAACAACAGCGCCAATCGCATTCGCAACGCCGCCATCATCTGGCAATATAGTTTCGCACATAAGGCGCTCTCCAACAGCGGCGTAATAGGCGTGGGCAGACGCCCCAAGGCCAATGACGGGCAGTGCCAGCCCGACATTCACGCGCGCAATGTTGGCGTGATTGGTTAACCCAATTTGAACAAGCGAATGTTGCGCTAGAACAGATGCCTGATCCCAGCCCTCGTCTGCAAAAGCAGTCTCCAACAAAGCCAAACTCGTCTGTTTCGTGAGTTGATCAATAATCCTCCGCGCCAAAGGAATTGGTCCGGTTGAAAGCCGATCGCCAGTTCCAGATCGTTGTTTCGCAAGAAGGGACAACCCCTTGGATGCGGCCTCAGCGTCCCAATCACTCATTAGAGCCAATGCGTGGCTGGCATCAGATGGTGTAAGGCCCACCAACATAACCAGACCACGTTGTACGAGCCGAGAAAGGGCCGGTTCCTCGTTGCGGCTTTGAACGGCGTCGGCCCAACGCGTTGGGCCTTTCAGAAGACGCGATGCAACCACAGATTCACGTGTGTCCAAGCCGCTGGGCAATTCTCGAAACTGGGCAATTACGAACTGAATTGCCTCCAACGGCGGATTTTCAAGCGCCAATGCGCTGTCCAATGCTGGGTGTGCAATCTCGGGGTAAGCATCCGCAAACAAAGACAGCGGCATCACACGACGCGGGCCAAGTCGAAGACTAGGCTGCAAGCCTGCAACGACAGAAACGGCGCTATCTCCGCCCAAACCAAATGTCCGCATCGCAACGGCTTCGACCATTGTGCGATATTTACCGACTTTGGCACCTTGCGGGTCAATTTTGGGCAAACCGTCCCTGAGGACGCAGACGTCGGTCGTGGTGCCGCCAATATCACTGACCAGCGCGTTCTGCGCGCCTGTTAGCCACTGCGCACCGGCAATACTGGCAGCGGGACCACTAAGTATCGTTTCGATAGGTCGTTCCCGCGCGAGGTCCGCTGAAATCAGGGCGCCGTCACCGCGAACGACCATCAAGCGAGCATTAATGCCCCGCGAAGAGACGTGATGTTCTGTTGCGGAAATCAATCCGGCGATCAATCCAACCAGACGAGCATTCAAAACCGCGGTCAACGCCCGCTTTGGTCCGCCAAGTGCTGCACTCAGCTCATGAGAACAGGTGACGGGAACATCGAGAACTTCGCGAACGACATCCCGTGCGGCGATCTCATGGGCGGAATTGCGCGTGGCGAATCTCGAAGCGATCGCAACACCCGAGATTGGTACCGAAATAGACGCTAATGCACCAGAAAGTGCAGCTACATCGAGTGGCGAAGTTTCAGCTCCCGAATGGGAATGCCCGCCTTCGACAATTACGACAGGGTCACCATTCAACGCATCAGAGAGGTCCGCTTTTTCGAGTTCGGCGTCGTCGAAACCGATAAAAACAAGGGCGACACGCCCACCTTGTCCTTCAACAAGGGCATTGGTTGCGAGTGTGGTCGAAAGAGATACCATCGAAATGGCGCTCGCAGCCAGTTTGCTTTCCTTCAAAACGGCATCAATTGCCGCGCCGATACCTAAGGCAAGGTCCGGTCGGGTAGTAAGCGACTTCGCACGAGCAACGATCGTGTCGGTTTCATCGTCTAGCAGAACTGCATCTGTGTACGTGCCACCAGTATCAATGCCTAGAAGGTGCGCCATTGGTTCCTCGTTCGTTTTCGCCAAGCTACTGTTCCGCAGGAGTTGCGCTGTTCCTAGGGCGACAATTTAAGGACTAACAGGCCCTTAAGTCTTTCAATTCAATAATCTCGCCGCCTGCTGCCTTCGCATCCTCCGCATCATGGGTGACCATCAACACAGGCAATTCTCGTTCACGTGCTGTTCGAAAGACCAGATCCCTTACTTGGGCGCGTAAATCTGCATCAAGACGGGAAAAAGCTTCGTCCAGCAGTAAAGCACGCGGATTTGAAAGAAGCATCCGCATGAGCGCAACACGCGCCTTCTGACCGCCGGATAATGTTGCTGGATCGCGATCCGCGAAACCTTCAAGACCAACATCCCGCAAACTTGCATCGATTTTTGCGCGTTTCTCAGACTTGCTCCCGCCGGGGTGCATCCCAAACGCAAGATTCGCACCAACGGACATGTGTGGGAACAGTAGATCATCCTGAAAAAGGATCCCGACATGACGTGCATGAGGTGGTTTCTGAGTAATGTCAGAACCATCCAAAAGAACCCGCCCCATTCCTTTAAAAGCCGACGGAAGCGTACCCGTGATGAAGGACAACAAGGTGGATTTACCTACACCTGACGGCCCCATAACAGAAAGCACCTCACCGGCATGGATGGTATGATCGACTTCAATAAGTGGCGCGCCATCCCTAAGAATGCACACTTCTTGCAGGTTTAGGCTCTTATTCATGCAAATTCCTTCGATTGCGCCACAAGACCGCGGGAACGACAATGGCAAGCGTGAACGGTACTAAGGCGGCCAAAGTTTGGGCCAATCCGTAAACGCCAACTGCACGCCGGTCGCCACCGGAAGCGAGCGCGACTGCTTCGGTTGTTAGAGTAGAGACCCGACCTCCACCTACTAGGAGTGTCGGTAGATACTGGCCGACTGAAACGGCAATTCCAACTGCTGTTGCGATCAAGATCGGACGTAACAACATCGGTACGCGCACGCGCCAGAAGATAGCCCAAGGGCGAGCGCCGAGTGCGCCAGCGACAATAGCATTGCGAGCGTCCCATGCGCGCCAAGGGTCTCCAAGTGAGAGAAACACGTAGGGCAGAACGAACACCAAATGCGCAAAAATGACGGGGATACGCCCAACATCGGCACCAATACTCAGAAGGAGTGTTTGCAAGCCGGGTAGGAAAGCAGTCTGTGGGACCAGCAACGGCAAATAGAGCATCCAAAGTCCACGACGGGAGAGCGGCCTTCCACTGCGATGCTCTGCCTCAAGACAGCCAAGAACTAAGATGAGCGCTAGAAGCACCGCGATGCCTGCGATTAAGAAGGTTTCACCGAACGTAGCGAAGGCGTCAGGCCCGTGTTTACTCCATGTCCGCCAAGTGAATTCATCTGGTAGAACGTTTGGAAAGCTCCAGAAAGCCGCAAGGGACCAAACCAATAGGCTGGCGATTCCTAAGAAGACTGCCAATGCACAGATAGAGCCTAAACCAAGGGAAAACATGCGAATTGGTGTGTCATCCTGCCCCCGTCTGCCGGACATGATCCAGAGACTCCCGAAGTGTGCAACAAAGCGCTCTCCCAACCACCAAAAGAATAACACACCGATGACAAGCGCGAGCTGCAAGATCGCAGCAGCGGCGCCGGTTAAGCGCATCGAAAGATCAGGATCGCTCATCCACTTTACGATCTGGACGGATAAAGTTGGTGGCGTTGTCGGGCCAAGAATAAGTGCAACGTCTACGACGCTCATTGAGTAGGCGATGACGACATAAACCGGTAGCCGGATTTGGCTATAGACGCGCGGGAACACCGTCTTCAGCCAGCCGGTTACCCTCCCATACCCGAGAGACTGTGCCACAAGGAGCGATCTACGCGGTTGTGCCTGCCCAATCGCGGCGATTGTCATGAGCAAGAGGAAAGGGACTTCTTTTACGACTAGTCCTGCGATCATGGCGAGGCCAAGAGGGTCCTGTAGGATCAGAAAGTCTGGTGGTCGTTCCCAGCCTGTTAAGGCGGGTGAAAGCAGGCGCGCGACCCAGCCAGATGGTGCAATGAGAAACGCGAGACCAAATGCGGCTGCTGCGTGCGGAACAGACAGGAGCGGTGAAAGCAGGCGTTCGAGCACCCGAAAAGCCTTGGTGCCCGACCAGCTGGCCGAAATGAGAGCGACGATTCCCAATGAAAGCGCAGTTGCTACCAGTCCAGTCGTTAGAGATAGGCGCGCAGCGTCGGCTAGGCCGCCCCAAGCAAACAAGTTGCGGAATGGATCTAAGGATGGGCCGTGCAGACCCGCAGAAGGCAAATGCCCAAATGCTGGAAGCAGTGTCCCCCAAAGACCCGCAACAACGGGCCCCAACATTGCCAGTAAAGTAAGTGCAGGCAGGAACCGTAACACGTGAAACGCCCCCTGCCGTCAGATTATTGCCCAGCGCCGTATCGTTCTGCCCAATCATCCGCAATGCGAGTCATCCAGCTTGGGTGTGGTTCTGCCTGAACAGAGCCTAATTCAGCGGGTGAAAGTGTAGCGATACCCAGTTCGAGCGCATCAAATACTGCGCGATCGTCAGTTGTTAGTGCATCCATGTTCAGCACGGTTCCATAGCCCAACACATTAGGGTCCTGAGCTCGTGCTTGCGCTTCAGGGGACATTAAGAAATTCGCGACGACCATGGCACCGGCGGCCGAACCAGAGTTGTAGGGAATCGCCACGAATGAAGCATTGCCGATAGTCCCACCATCAAGAACGAAAGTGCGCACTGTATCTGGGAGTTGGTCGTTGGCGATTGCGGCTGTTGCCTCACCCGGGCTGAAAGAAATCGCAAGATCAACTTCACCATCTGCAATCAGCTGCAATTGCGCTGGGCCGGTTGCTGGGTATGCGCGGCCTTCGCGCCACAACGTCGGAGTAAGTGCATCGAGGTAATCCCACAAAGGCGCAGTCACTTCAGCGTAGTTCTCGTCCGTTGCTTCGGTTTGCAAAACAGCAGGATCATCCAACAGATCAACGAGCGCCTGCTTCAGGAAAGTTGTCCCGAGGAAATCAGGTGGTTGGGGGTAGGTGAAACGGCCTGGGTTGGCGTTGGACCATTCAAGAATAGCGGCCATGTCGGGCTGTGGTTCCATGTCGGCGGTGTCATACATGAATACGACCTGCGCCATCGCCCACGGAGATTCGTACCCTTCAACCGGAACAGTAAAGTCAGTTTGAACGGTCTTGCCTTCGCTATCGACCACAGCCCAGTTTGGAAGTTGTTCAGCAAACGGCCCAAACAACAATTCAGCGTCTTTCATAGCGGCGAAGTTGGACCCGTTGATCCAGATCATATCGATCGCACCATCATCGTCTTCGCCTGCTTGTTTTTCGCTCAACACGCGGGTCACGGCATCTGCGGTGTCAGTTAGCTTCACATGCTCCAGCGTCACGCCGTAGTCTTCCATCACGCGATCACCGACCCACGAGATGAAGTCGTTTGTGGTGGTCGAGCCACCCCAAGCGTTCCAATAAACTGTTTGGCCGTTTGCCTCGATTGTAACGGCGTCCCAATCTGACAGATCAGGGTTGGCAAATGCGAAAGTAGGGGCCGCAAATGCAGCAACCAGAGCGAGGTATTTCATTAGTCTTCCTTCATTGTAAAAACGCGCCGAGCGGCGAAGAGGCGAAGCGTTGCTGTGGCAAAACACAACAACCCGAATATCCAAGCGAGAACCGCAAAAGATGTCGGGAACAGGCAAAGCAGGACAAAGAACCCAATGGTTTCCGTGCCCTCCAAAAGCCCGTTGGAGAAATAGAGGGATTTTACACCTTGCGCGGATGTTTCTAGCCCGCGCTTTTCCGCAAGGATTGCGTAACCTAGAAAGCTGGTTCCGTTGAAATAGAAGCTCATCAACAAGAACGCGCCCGCGATAGCGTTTGCAGACGGGTCCAGCACTACGAAAGCGAATGGAATAGCGCCATAAAACAGAAAATCGCACGTGATATCGAGGTAACCTCCGAAATCTGTGGTCTTGGATGCGCGTGCAACGGCGCCGTCTAATCCGTCGGAAATTCGCGATGCGAGAAGTGGTATAAGTGCTAGGAGCGGTTGGCCAATCGCAATCATTGCTGCGGCTATAATACCGAGAACGAGACCCGTCAGTGTAACGCCATCAGCGGTCGCACCACGCGCCGCCAAGGTCTTACCTAACGCATTTAGCGGTGGGTCGATCAATTTTCGTGCGGTTGCGTCCAGCATAGGGCCTCTCAAGTGTTCGAAGAGAGTTGTGACCTAAGCGTTCTGTTCGCACAATCGCCCTGACACGAATGTGACCAATAACAGAGGTTTGAAATAAAAAGGGCCGCGCAGTGCGCAGCCCAATTCCTGTATCGTTTTCAGTATGCGATCTTTGAACGCTTATTCAGCCGCTGAGAATGTCGCGAGGAATGCAAACATGTCGAGCGCGTCTTGTTCGTTACGAACGCGATAGGCCATTTTGCCGCGCGCGCGGTCGTTTTCAAGTGCTTCACGCAGCCATGAAGTTGGGTCTTGGACATAGCTCGCGAATGCTTCTTCGGTCCAGACGGCCCCACTTTCACCCAATTCTACGATGGAATCGCCATACCGAAATCCCTCGACTGCGCCGAGCTGGCGCCCTGCGATACCATAGAGGTTAGGGCCTGTACGTGCGTTGCGTCCGGCGAGAACTTCGCCGTCAGCATCTGCCACAACGTGGCAAGCTACGCATTGGCGGCTGAACTGTCGTTCGCCGGCTTCAGCGTCACCTGTAGCCGCGTGGCCATCAGCAAACACGGGCGTTGAAAGGAGCGCCGTTGCTGCGGCGAGAATAAATTTGGACATAGGAATCTCCCTAGCGTCTATTGAAGGCGGCACCTGCCGCTGTGAGGCAGAAACTAACCCTTTCGCCAGTACCGTCCAGCGGAATAAGCGCTAGATCGCTGATATGCGGTAACATGCCGCGCTCATGTCCTTGGCGGTTTCGCTTGCAGAACGTAGCGTGCATGAGGTGAATACATGAGGCATACATACTTCAAAATACCGAAAGGCAGCTTCAGTGGGCCCGATTAGAACAAAAATGCAGTGGAACAGTGCCAGATGACGATGATTCCAGCATGGGTTGACGGGGTTCTAACTCCTGTGGAAAAACTGGAAGCCCATCAAAAAGGCATCCGACACAAAGCCGTGTCTGTTTTCGTGATGGATGGAACTTCGGTGCTGATCCAGCGCCGTGCACTATCGAAATACCACACACCCGGATTGTGGGCGAATACCTGTTGTACGCACCCACATTGGGACGAAGACCCTAGGGTTTGTGCGGTACGTCGACTTAAGGATGAACTTGGCATCGAAGGCTTGTCACCTACGCATCGCGAGCAGATCGAATATCGTGCAGATGTTGGTGGTGGGTTGATCGAGCATGAAGTCGTTGACCTGTTCGTTGCACAGACGAGCAAGGAAGCCCTTGATTTGAGCCTCAATCCGGACGAAGTCGCTGAAACCCGTTGTACGGACATCTACGATCTCGCGAGCCAAGTCACCCGTGAGCCAAATCAGTATACTCCATGGCTAAAGATCTATTTGGCTGACCATTTGGATCTCGTGATCACGAGCTAACACAACGTTATGAAGATGCACCACGGGCCAACATCCAAGTGTCCAATTCTGAGTGGCGGCGGCGTGGATTGTAGAAGCCGTTGATGTATTCCACTGCACGGCAATGGTTTGCTTGCAAACCATGAGAGTGGGAGATCGCCATCTCAGCCTGTCGCCGTGTTTCCCATGAATGCCGCCAGATCAGTTCTGCTTTGATGGTTTTGAAGAACGTCTCGACCGCTGCATTGTCGTAGCAATTGCCCTTCCCGCTCATCGATGCCTTAAAGCCGTTCCTGCGCAAGATCTTCTGATAGTCGTGCGAACAGTATTGGCTACCGCGATCCGTNNGTAGAAGCCGTTGATGTATTCCGCCAGATTGGTTCGGTTAACGACTACTCAACAGAACCAGCAAGCCAATTTTCTGTCTTGTGCCGTCTGCGATATCAGTTTTCGCCACAGTTTTTCCTAGCGCGCGCTGCTTTGTTGTCACGCAGGCGCGTTATTGCAGCATTGGTTTTGACTTGCGGGGGTGTTTGCGATTCTATCCCCCAAAAGATTAGTATTGGAGACGGCGATGCGGTTGTCAGTGGCATTCGAGAATACGAAAGATACACCTGAGGGGCGCGGCCCTGTCCAGGTGGGTTGGTTCCTCAATGATAAAAAGGGGGGCATTATCTACGATGCGCCCGAGCGAGTTCGGTCTGTTGAAATGAACCGCGAGCATTCGAAGTCCGCGTCCCGCTGTCCTGCGGTTATTAACATGGAAAGCCGCTACTTCATGGTGAAGTGTCCGTTTGATATCCACATCGGGTTCGCGCGCGACAGTAAGGGCAAGCCGGTTTTGCGAAATCTTGCAGGTACACAGTCCAGCGTCCGCGCGAGCAAGCTTGGTGACAAGCTGCATATTACGTCCGAGGTCGAATGGCGCACCAAGGGCATTCCGACGATCCAACTTTCGTTGCCATATGTCTTCATCGCGGATGAGCCTGTTTATATGAGCCAGGTCAGCCCGTTCATGCACTATACCAAGGATCCGCTTCCAGGCACGATTTTTGGTGGTCGTTTTCCAATCAACGTATGGCCACGCCCGCTCATGTGGGCGTTTGAATGGCATGAGCCTGACAAGCCGATCAAGATCAAACGCGGTGATCCCCTGTTTTATGCTGGGTTTGAAACGCAATCGCCAGAACGCAGCGTTGTCATGACTGAGACAGAAGTGACGCCAGAATTGAACGAATACATGGAGCTGATTTCTGGTGCTGTGAATTACGTTAACCAGACGTTCTCATTGTTTGAGGCTGCTGAGGAGAGGAGGCCAGAGACGCTCCTCAAACCGATTTCCCGCAAGCGAAACAAGGCTTGATTCATGGCCGCTGAAACATGGGCAGATCTACGCATTCGATCCGTGAATGCGCATAAAGCAGGCCGTCATGAAGATGCGCTCAAGGGCTACACGCGTTTCTTGCAACAACACCCTTCTGATGCAGGGATCTGGACTAATCTAGGGGCGCTCTACCGTAGTTTGGGTCGTCATGAGATGGGTCGAACGGCGCAAGTACGTGCATATGCCCTAGCGCCGGACGACAAAGGTGTGCTGAACAACTATTCCAACATCCTGTCAGATCTTGGGGACTACGAACATTCGATTGAGTTGCGTAAAAAATCCTTACAGATTGATCCGAGCCACCTCATGCACCACGCGATGATAGGCCGGTGTTTGCGGGGCTTGGGGCAGTATCAAGACGCGATTGATTACCTCGTTCCCATGATCGCCACATATCCTGATGAGACAGAATTAAAACTACAGCTTGCGTTTGCACAACTGGGGGCTGGGCAGTACGGGGCTGCATTTCGCACTTACGATTCCCGCTGGAATAGTGGCGAACTAGAGCAACCAGAACTCCCTTTTACAAAGTGGGAAGACGGCGTTTCGATTGAAGGCAAGACGCTGTTGATCTTACCGGAACAAGGGTTCGGGGACATGGTTTTGCTTGCGCGGTTCATTCCATTGATCGCGGCTATGGGCGCCAAAATTCACCTCGTTGTGAAGAAGCCGCTTTTGCGGTTGTTTGAGGGGATGGAAGGCGTTGATTGGGTCGGCGTATCCGCGGCCAAGGATGAATCCGTTGATATGTGGCTTAGCCTTATGGACATGCCCAAACTTGTCTACGGACCAAATGAAAGTGGCGCCATTCCGTCGCCCGTCAAATTGAATATCCCCGCCGATTCAATTGAACGCGCCG
>DQCL01000276.1:13011-20612 GCA_003533975.1 Octadecabacter sp.
CAAACACGCCAAACGTTCAATTATTCTCTCTCTATAAGGGTCCATTCCTTGAGGCCTTTCATGAGGACGGAAGTGCCGCGCTGATCGTCGATACCGCAAGCACAGACCGCGACTTTGCGGACTGTGCCGCGACGATGAAGGAAATGGACCTGATTATCACGTCGGACACAGCCACCGCGCACATCGCGGGCTCGCTTGGTGTTCCTGTTTGGGTCATGCTGCACTGGGACGCATTCTGGGTGTACCGGCACGAAGGCGAAATAACACCGTGGTATCCTTCGATGCGCTTGTTCCGTCAGGCAAAACCACAAGACTGGGCATCAGCATTTGATGCGGCAAACAAAGCGTTGGAAAAAGAGGTTTCTAAACATGGCTGACCATATTCTTGTTCCCACAGCTCCGGGTGAGTTGATCGACAAGTTAACGATTCTTCGCCTGAAGGAGGAACGTATTTCGGACGCCGCGAAAGTTGAAAACGTTCGCATCGAAAAGGCGGCCCTTATGGAGACCGCCGATGCTCATGTCCCCCCAAGTGCTGCGCTCACGGCCCTTTGGGAGGAACTCTACGCGATCAACGCAGACCTTTGGGTGATCGAAGATGACATCCGCGATTGTGAAAAGGCAAAAGATTTTGGCGAAGAATTCATTCGCCTTGCGCGGGCCGTCTACATCACCAATGACAAACGCGCTGATGTGAAAAAGAAAATAAACATGCTGTTGGGTTCCGCTCTTATTGAGGAAAAATCTTACAGCGACCACGGAGTCGAAACATGACAGAGAATGTAGCCGAAGCACGCCGCCTATTGCGGAAAGAAGCCACAAAGCTTCAGAAAGCGATCGAGAACAATCGCACGCGTAAACGAGGACCTTTGGTCCGGCGCTTTCATGAAGTTCGGCAGATGCTGTCGCCGCTGTATACTTATACATCGCAAGCCGGACAGGATTATGTGGTCGATCAACTCATGAAGCACAAACGCGAAGGAACGTTTGTCGATGTTGGCGGGTACGACGGTGTAACAGGGTCGAATACTTTTTTTCTGGAAACAAACCGCGGTTGGACAGGTGCACTTGTTGAACCTGTGAAAGCACAGCTCGTTAAGGCCGCTGCATTGCGGACCTGTCCCTGCATTGAAGCCGCAGTCGCACCGACTGAGGGAGAGGCTGATTTTATTGAAATCAGCGAAGGCTTCACCCAGATGAGCGGACTGGCAAATACCTATGACAAAAAGCTCCTCCAGAAAGTCCGCAATGACAAACGTCACCGCGAAAACGTCACGAAGGTGAAAACGAAAACCTTGTCGAGCATTCTTGAATACGTCGAAATTCCTGACCCGGACTTCATTTCTCTAGACATCGAAGGCGGAGAAACCGCCTGCCTTAAGGCGTTTCCGTTCAAAGATCATAACGTCAAAGTATGGTCGATTGAGAACAACACAGGGACGTCAGAAGTCAAGAAGCTTATGGACACTAACGGCTATGATTTAGTCGAATTTTGCGGACCAGATGAGGTGTATTTTAAACGTTCGTCATAAGGCCAACACAATTCGATCACGCTGAGCGCTGAGCGTCGTTGATAAGGTCCTGTTCAACATAGAACTGGAGTGGGCCATGTCAGATCGACCGAATGCACCGATTATCATTAAACGAAAGAAAGTAGTCGCTGGTGGCGGACACCATGGCGGCGCTTGGAAAGTTGCCTATGCGGACTTCGTGACCGCGATGATGGCATTCTTTCTACTGATGTGGCTGTTGAATGCGACGACGGAACAACAGCGAAAAGGCATCGCCGACTACTTTTCACCAACGATTCCCGTAAGCAGAATATCAGGCGGCGGTGAGGGGATGTTCGGCGGAACAAACATCTTTACCGACGATACATTGGTGCAAGACGGCACAGGGCAATCTGGTGGTGTTCCGACCATTGGGGAGGACGCCGGCGCGCTCGAAAGGGCGGCTGAAATTGCGGCTCTACAAGAGGTCGAGTCGACGCTTCTTGGGATTGGCGGTGAAAGCCTCATCCAACAAGAGGCCTTGCGTCACGTTATAACTAGGCTCACTGACGAAGGCCTTATCATCGAGATTTTTGCCCGTGAGAACGCGCCGCTGTTTGTTGAGGAAGGCACTGAACCTACGCTCATCTTGATTGAGCTGACGACAATGTTTGCACGGGTGTTCGGCTTGGTCACAAATCCTGTCGCTGTAGACGGCCATACGCGCACCCTTCCGCTTGTCGTCGCAGAACGTCCGGTATGGGACATTTCTTCAGGACGCGCTGAAACCGTGCGCCGCCTCTTGGAGGCCGGAGATCTTGATCCTCTGCGAATTGCGCGCATGACGGGACACGCTGACCGTGACCTCGCACGCGAAAGCTCTGTGTCTGTTCGTAACAACCGGATCGAGATCACCTTGCTGCGCGTATTGGAATGAACGTACGGAATATTCCCGCTGCATTTTATCTATTAGCCGTACGTTAAGTGGTTAAGCGGTAGGTCTGACATAAGTACGTCCATCCTTGTGACAGAAAGGCCAAGCACATGACGATTTCATCTTCCCTAAATGCTAGCGTAGCGGGGCTCGCATCTAATGCGAGTCGCCTTGCGACGATCTCCGACAATATCGCCAACTCTTCTACCTACGGGTACAAGCGTGCGGTTGCCGACTTCCACTCAATGGTCATTGATAGTGGCAAAGGTACCTATGCCGCGGGTGGCGTTCGCGTAACAACGCAACGGTTGATTGATGAGCGCGGGCCGCTGGTATCTACATCAAACCCTACAGACCTTGCTGTTCGAGGGCGTGGTATGTTGCCCGTCACGGAAGGTTCAGCGCTCGGTGTTGGTGCGGCTACAGACTTTCCCATGCGCCTTTCAACGACAGGGTCGTTCCGCGCCGATGCGGACGGCTATCTCACAACAGAATCGGGGCTTGTCCTGCTAGGGTGGCCGGCCAATCCAGATGGCTCGATCCCAACCTTACCGCGCGATAGCGCCGGTGGTTTGGAACCCGTTCGTGTAGATACAAACCAATTCGTCAGTGACCCCACGACCGCGATTCAGCTTGCAGTTAACCTGCCTGCAACCGAAACGGCAGCCGGTGCAACCGGTGATACTGAATCGCTCTCGATCGAGTACTTCGATAACCTTGGGATCGCTGAAAACCTTTCGGTTAGCTTTGTACCGACGGTTCCCGCCACTGGATCGTCGAACACTTGGACAATGTTGATCGAAGACAGCGCCAGCGGAGGGGCAGTTGTCGGAAACTATACGCTTCAGTTTGACGACACCCCTGGACTAGGTGGCCGCCTTTTGTCTGTAACCGATACTGTCGGGGACCCCTATGATGCTGCTTCTGGTTCCATATCCGTAGCTGTTAACGGTGGAGATGTTTCGATTGGGATTGGTGAGCTCGGCGAAGCAGGTGGGCTTTCGCAACTATCAGATGCATTCGCTCCTGTGTCGGTCACAAAAGATGGTTCACCCGTCGGCAACATGACCTCTGTCGAAGTCGATGCTAACGGTTTTGTACACGCCTTCTTTGACACAGGTGTCTCCCGCACAATCTATCAGGTTCCGATCGTCGATGTTCCCAATGAAAATGGCTTGGTCACCCAAGACCACCAAAGCTACACCGTGACCCCGGAAAGTGGGCCATTCTACCTCTGGGATGCTGGTGATGGCCCGACAGGAGATATTGTTAGTTTCGCTCGCGAAGAATCCGCCACCGATGTGGCTGGCGAGCTCACACAGCTGATCCAAACGCAACGCGCTTATTCATCCAACGCCAAGGTCATTCAGACCGTGGATGAAATGCTGCAGGAAACAACCAACATCAAACGCTAATAAACTGAGGTAACTGGCCATGAGTATTTCTAGCTCACTATCTAATGCCCTGTCAGGGATGACTGCCGCGTCACGCATGGCCGAAGTTGTGTCCTCAAACGTGTCTAATTCGCTAACGGATGGATATGGCCGCAGGTCTCTAAACCTGTCATCTTCGGTTGTCGGGGGGCATGGTGCCGGCGTTGAAATCGGGTCAATCACTCGACACGTTGATCGCGGGGTCCTTGGTGACCGACGATTGGCGGGCGCCAGTTTGGGGGGGTATAGCGCACTGGTTTCCACCATGAACCGCATCCAAGATGCGATTGGTGAGGTGGGTAACTCTGGATCGATCTCAAACCGAATCGTCGCAGTAGAGACCGCGTTGATCGGGGCCGCGTCCGACCCGTCATCCAGTATCAATCTATCAGCGTTGGCGGAAAAACTCAGTGATGTTGCTACCAGTCTGAATACCGCATCGCGTGACATTCAAAATGAAAGGGAACGAGCGGATTCCTCAATTTCGGATCAAGTCAGTAGGCTGAACACGGCTTTGTCGCAGGTTCAACAGTTCAACAAAGACATCACGAATGCCAACAATTCAGGCTATGATCCGTCAGGCTTGATGGACCAACGACAACTCGTCATTGACGGAATTTCTGAAATCGTCCCAGTGCGAGAGATACGCCGCACAGGCGGCCAAGTTGCATTGATGACGCCAAGTGGGGAAACTTTGCTTGATGGTGAGGCCAAGGCTTTCGGGTTCGTCCAGAATCCCGTCATCACACCTGACATGACCATACAGAGCGGGGCCCTGTCGGGCATTACCCTCGACGGTCAAACGATTGCGACTGACGGAGTAGGGAAGCTCTCCGGGGGAACACTCGGTGCAACATTTCAGGCTCGAGACTCTGAACTCATAACGGCGCAAAAGGGTTTGGACGCAATTGCAGCTGATCTAATCGGTCGATTTCAGGACCCGAACGTTGACCCAACCCTGGCACCTGGCGAAGCTGGGCTCTTAACGGATGCAGGAGCCGCCTATAATGTTGCAAACATTGTAGGGTTATCATCGCGAATTTCGCTCAATATGCTCGTGGACCCCTCCGAAGGTGGCGCGCTTTCTAAGCTCCGCGATGGTCTTAACGCCACCTCCATAGGACCGAGCGGCAATGCTAGCTTACTTCAGGCGCTTTCTGGAGCACTTGCAGATGCGCGAACGACGGCAACCGACCCTGTTCAACAAAGTGTAGCTGGCCGCGCATCAAGTATCGAAGCTGAAATGGGGAGCAAACGTGTTGAGTTTGAATCTGAGGTCAGTTTCGCAAGTGCGAGGTGGTCGAGCTTGAAAGAAGCGGAAACCGCTGATGGCGTGGACACTGATTATGAAATGCAAATGCTGCTGCGCGTTGAACAAGCTTATGCCGCAAACGCACGTGTCATTCAAACTGTCGAAACCCTGATGCAAAGACTGATGGAGATCTGAACCATGGCAATCTCGATGATTGGCGACATGCGCCAACACTTATTAACAACGCGTCACAACACATCCTTAAAAAATGAGCTTAACACGCTGGTTCAAGAGCTTACCTCAGGCGAACATAACGACCTCACGGCCCATTTGGGTGGTGATCAGACTCGCCTCGCGGGTCTAGATCGCCAACTTCAAATGTTAGGGCAGTTTGCCCAGACAAACGCAGAGACAGGCCAGTTACTTTCAATGATGCAAACCGCATTATCTGGGATCGACAGTCACCGTGAAACCGCGAGTGCTGCGCTGCTTTCGATCAACACCTCAAGCACTTTGTCGCAAATTGAGAACGCCGCCGAAGTCGCGCGCGGTAGTTTTGAATCAACAGTTCAAACGTTGAATCTCCGTTCAGGAGATCGAAGTATGTTTGGTGGAAATGACTTGGGGTCAAACCCACTGGCTGATCCGAACGTAATGATGACTGCGCTGGAGAATGCAGTAGCTGGCCTAACGTCAGCTACTGGTATTGAAGCAGCAGTTGATGCTTGGTTCGACGCGCCGGCCGGTGGATTTGAAACGGTCGGTTACCTTGGTGACACAAACGGCTATATTTCCAGATCATCAGGAGCAGGTCAGACAATCGAAATTAGTGCGCGCGCTGATGACCAAGCGATCAGAGATACGCTCAAAGCGCTCGCAAAAGGCGCACTCGCAGGGAACTCTTCACTCAACCTTGGAAACGAAACCCGGCAAAGCCTACAGGAGCAATCTGGTGTTGAACTGCTCACCCAAGCTTCGGAGCTAACCGGCATTCAGGCCCGTATCGGACATGCAGAACAACGAGCAGAGCAAGCGAAAGCTCTCATATCAGCGCAGACCGCATCATTCGGTATTGCCCGAAACGAACTTGTTGCGGCTGATCCTTTTGATACGGCGACTCGACTACAATCCGTTCAACTTCAACTGGAGACCCATTACACCTTAACCGCGCGCCTGTCGCACTTATCATTGACGGAGTATTTGCGTTGATCAAAATTTTTGCTGCGCTTGCATTTCTTCTCGTTCATTCCACAGCAATGGCCTCTCCAATTCGCATCAAAGATCTCGTCGAGTTTGATGGAGTTCGCTCAAACGACTTGGTCGGTTATGGCCTCGTTGTCGGTTTGAATGGAACAGGCGACGGATTGCGAAACTCCCCGTTTACGGAAGAGATCATGAGCAACATTCTGGAACGCCTCGGTGTTAATGTCACAGGTGAACAGTTCCGCCCCAACAATGTCGCCGCAGTACTGGTGACTGCAAGCTTGCCCCCATTTGCACGCACCGGAAGCCCGATTGACGTTACAGTCTCGGCAATTGGTGATGCAGACAGTTTGCTTGGCGGAACTCTCATAATGACCCCATTGAATGCGGCCGATGGAGATATCTATGCCGTAGCCCAGGGAACCATTATCGCTGGTGGTGTTTCAGCGGAAGGTGACGGCGGCGGAGTGGTGCAGGGAGTTCCGACCGCAGGTGTCATTCCTTCAGGGGCTACCGTTGAGCGGGAAGTTGCATTTGAATTTGCGGATCTCGAAGTGATCCGATTGGCACTGCGGTCGCCAGACTTTACGACTGCTGCTAGAATAGAGGCCGCAATCAACCAAGCTTATGGCCGAAGTGTAGCGGTCATGTTGGATTCCGGAACAGTGCGTGTGGATATCGGAGCGACCAGAGCAGCATCACCGGCGCACGCGCTCGTTCAGGTCGAAAATATTCTCGTTGAACCTGAGCGTCGCGCGCGTGTCGTTGTTGATCAACGTTCGGGTACGATCGTGATGGGGGATGATGTGCGGATCTCAAGGGTCGCTGTTAGTCAAGGAAACCTCACTTTGCGTATCGAAGAGGCGCCTTTGGTGGTTCAACCCAATCCCTTTTCTGCGGGTCAAACGTTGGTGGTGCCAAACACCAATGCACAGATCAATGAAGAGCCAGGAATAGGGTTAGCTGAGATTCAGGAGGGAACGTCTCTGTCCGAGGTTGTCGCAGGGTTAAACGCACTGGGCGTATCACCGCGAGATATGATCGATATCCTCAAAAGTATTAAGGCTGCTGGTGCGCTACACGCTGAATTTATTGTCCGATAGTTTAGGCTTAGAATGAGCTATAGTTTCCGAAATTCGGACACTGACGAAAGTCTCGAGTTGGACCTGTCACGGTTTTGTGCCGCCCCAAGTGCTCGTTTAAGCCACTTTACGTTCGAAAGCGACGGGGCTTTTCCAACCCAGTGCTGAGTGGCGGCGTCGCGGATTGTAGAAGCCATTGATGTATTC
>DQCL01000314.1 GCA_003533975.1 Octadecabacter sp.
CGGCATGGTTCACCTGTCTGACCTGACATGGGAAGGCCGTGGCGAAGACGTCATCGGTGATTTCCGCAAGGGCGATATCGTGAACGCGAAGGTTACTGAAGTAGACGTTGAGAAAGAGCGCATCAGCCTCTCTATCAAAGCTATGGACGGTGACCCGTTCCAGGATGCAGTTGGCGGCGTTAAGCGCGGTACAATCGTAACTGTTGAAGTCACCAAGATCGAAGACGGTGGCATCGAAGTTGACTATGAAGGCGCTAAGTCCTTCATCCGCCGCTCTGATCTGTCCCGTGACCGTGCCGAGCAGCGCCCTGAGCGTTTCGGCGTTGGTGACAAGATCGACGCACGTGTGACTAACATCGACGCGAAAACACGTCGTTTGGGTCTGTCCATCAAAGCACGTGAGATCGCTGAAGAAAAAGAAGCAGTCGAGCAGTTCGGTTCTTCCGACTCCGGCGCGTCCTTGGGCGATATCCTTGGCGCAGCTTTGAACAAAGACGACGACGCTTAAGTCCACTTTGGGTCAAATCGACTGACGAAAAACATGAAACCCCGCTGGCGGAAGCTGGCGGGGTTTTGCTTTTGTCATGGCTCTGCAGCGTCGAATCAGTGGTTTGGCGGACCCGCTCACGGATGAGAATTGCTGCAAGTATCCGGTTTCACTTACTGTTTCGGCTTGGATTTGGCCGCAAAACAGCGTGAATGAGGCATGAATCGCGCTTTGAGGTTCTTCCGCGAATGGATTTTCCATCCTATAGTCGATGGATAAGAGGTCATCGCGCCATGACCCGTTAAAAACCGATGGGGGAGAACATCAATATGATCCGTTCCGAATTGACCGACCAGATCGCCGAACAGAATCCGCACCTGTTTCAGCGCGACGTTGAAAAAATCGTTAATACTATTTTTGACCGCATTATCGACGCTATGGCGAACGGAGACCGTGTTGAGCTACGCGGCTTTGGTGCATTTTCAGTTAAGAAGCGCGACGCACGCTTGGGCCGAAATCCGCGCACGGGCGAAGCTGTTCAGGTTGAAGAAAAGCATGTTCCGTTTTTTAAGACCGGCAAGCTCTTGCGGGACCGGTTGAACGGGAAGTAAACTGCTCCCATGAAATATATCAAATACACATTCTGGGCCATCGTTGCGATTGCCCTGATTATAGTCGGCATGGCCAACCGTGAAATCGTTACGCTGCGCGCGATGCCTGAAGCTTTGGCAAACCCGCTGGGTATTTCGCCTGATATTCAGATGCCGCTGTTTATGGTGATATTCATCGGCGTCGGAATCGGCCTGTTGATCGGGTTCCTTTGGGAATGGGTGCGCGAGCATCGGATGCGGGCGGATGCCCGTGCTACCGGCCGTGAACGCGACGCGCTAAAGCGCGAAGTCGACAGTTTGAAAGAGCAAAAGCACGAAGGCAAAGACGAGATCGTCGCTTTGCTTGATAAAGCCAGCTAACGGCCGATGCCCAGCAATATTCGTGTAAAGATTTGCGGGCTGCGAACGGCGGCTGACGTTGCTGCTGCCGCATCAGCGGGTGCGACCTACATGGGGTTTGTGTTCTTCCCCAAATCCCCGCGCAATATTTCCATTGAAGATGCAGCCGCCCTCGCGGTGGAGGTGCCGATTGGCGTGGCCAAGGTTGCGCTGGTCGTGAATGCGGATGATGCGCTTTTGGATACTATTACTGCTGCCGTACCTTTGGATATGCTGCAGCTTCACGGGTCAGAAACACCCGAACGCGTCGCTGAAGTGAAGGCGCGGTATGGTTTGCCTGTTATGAAGGCTGTTGGCATCGCAGACGCAAGTGATGTGCCCGCAATAGATGATTACGCTGCGGTTGCCGATCAGCTGTTGATAGACGCCAAACCACCTAAAGATGCTGCGCTTCCGGGGGGCAATGGATTGGCCTTTGACTGGACACTTCTTGCGGATCGTAAGTACTGGACCGTTCCGTGGATGCTGGCGGGTGGTTTGACGCCTGACAATGTTGCTGAAGCGGCCCTACGCACCGGAGCATCGCAAGTTGATGTTTCCAGTGGCGTTGAAGGGGCGGTTGGCGTCAAAGATGCGGGGCTGATCGCGTCGTTTGTTGCTGCTGCAAAGGCCTAGGCGCTTTACGACCCTCAATGGTCGCGATACATCTCGCGCCAGCCCAAACAAATGGCCGGAGATACGCAATGAACGACCTTTTCAATTCCTTCATGACTGGCCCTGACGAGAAGGGCCGTTTTGGTGACTTTGGCGGACGCTTTGTTTCCGAGACACTGATGCCTTTGATCCTTGAGCTTGAGGCACAGTATGAGCACGCGAAGACGGATGAGACGTTCTGGGCTGAAATGCACGATCTGTGGACCCACTACGTGGGCCGCCCGTCACCGCTGTATCACGCGGAACGCCTGACAGAGCATTTGGGTGGTGCGAAGATCTACCTGAAAAGGGATGAGCTGAACCACACAGGCGCACATAAGATCAACAACGTGTTGGGTCAGATCATTCTGGCGCGACGCATGGGAAAGACGCGGATTATTGCGGAAACCGGTGCGGGGCAGCACGGGGTGGCAACTGCGACGGTTTGTGCAAAGTTTGGTTTGAAGTGTGTCGTCTACATGGGCGC
>DQCL01000005.1 GCA_003533975.1 Octadecabacter sp.
AACCCCGTTTCCAGACTTTCGGCAGATTCTGTCAGTATTTCCGCTGTTCAGCAGTCTGGGGTATTTTGGTACCTGCAAATGCCCCCGAAAAGACCGGGCAAGTTTGGAAAAAGCGTACTTATATCAATATGTTAGACGTGGTGGCTGGGGTGGTAGGATTCGAACCTACGGTGCACGCTACCAAAAAGCGTTGCCTTACCACTTGGCTACACCCCATCAGCGAGGTGGGTGATACGCAAATCCCGACAGGGGATCAACCCTGAAAAACGGCTAAATTATTATTCCTTCGCGGCGTCATCACGCAGAAGGTCTTCGCCGTCGGATTCCTCACGCTCGGCGTCGATCATCCGGTCAAGCGCGCCTTCGGCTTCTGCATTCACGATAGCAACGTCAGCACTTTCCTGAATTAGCTGTGGCTTAGTTGAAGCAGTTGCTGAGGGGCCATTCAAGGAAGGCGCAGCAGCGTCAATCTGCAGCGTGTAGGTCGTATTGGGGAGCGCAACGCCAGAGGCTTCTATCGCGCGCTTAACGAGACGCAGGGCCTCTCCGCGGGCCAAGCTCATGGAGGTTTCGATCTGGTCGATCCAGCCGACTACGACAATTTCGATACCCGCATCGGTTATATTTCCGATCCACGCGTTTGCTGCTGGCTCGCTCAGAACAAAGGGTAAATCTTGGGTCGTCTTAACGGCGAGCTCACGCGTTGCACCAAGATCCGCGCCGCTGTCGACACCGATGGTGAACATAAAGCGGCGTTCGCGGTTCTGGCTGAAGTTGATAATCCTGCTTTTGAAAACGGTCGCATTGGGTATGCGAATGTGGTTGCCATCAAAGCTCAGCAAAATGGTTGCGCGGCTGGTGAGGCGGATCACCTTGCCTTGGTCACCGTTGATTTCGACCACATCGTTTGGCCGGAAAGGTTGCCGGATGGACAGCATCACTGAGGCGATGAAATTCTCGACGGTATCGCGCACCGCAAAACCAATGGCCAAACCGATAAGACCAGCAGCGCCGAGGATCGTCGACAGCAGGGCCGTCGCGTTCATGATGTCGAGCGCGATAACGATGCCGGCGATGACGAAAGCAATCCGAATTATGGTGCGGAACAGGTCTGCAATAAACGCGTTCGGCGCGAGGCGGTTCCACGGGTTTTTCCAGCGGGCGACCCCCATGCCGATCCAAATAATGATGAGGAAAACCGTAAGCGCAATGAGAGCGAGCGGAAGCTGGATAAGCAATTGCTCAATCCGATTCATAAAACGATCTATTGCCGGATCAAGACGACGAACGATGTCGGTGGTTTCGGACACATCGTTCTTAATGGCGACCACGCCTTCAACGCGGGTTACCAAGGCATCGAGGTCATGGGCTTCGTTGAGGGAATTGGCGGTGCCACGCAGGGTTACTACCCCATCAGACACAGTAACGGTGACATCTTCGTAGTTGCCCAGCTCACCAAGGATTTCGCGAATGCGGACGGCGATGTTCGCGTCCATCTCTCCGCTTTGTTCGGTGGTGATTGTGCCTGAAGGGGTTTCTTGTGCGGCAATCGGAAGGGCCGGCAGAAGAAGGGCAAGGAATGTGAGAATACGAAGGAAATGCATAATGGGTCGCCGTTATAAAATTATACGGCGACCTTATGCGCATCGAATCCGACTGACCAGAGCAGCCGCGTTATAGTCGAATAGGGTCTGCCTTTGCGACGGCATCAATCGCCATCAAAGTCTTCATTACGCCGTCCATATCAGATAGTGCGATCATGTTTGGACCGTCGGACGGGGCGTGATCTGGGTCTTCGTGTGTTTCAAGGAACACTGCGCCAATACCTTGCGCGACGGCAGCGCGGGCCAGTACGGGCGCAAATTCACGTTGTCCGCCGCTTGACCCACCAAGGCCACCGGGTTGGGCAACAGCGTGGGTCGCGTCCATTACAACTGGATAGCCTGTTTTCGTCATTTCCGGCAGAGAGCGCATATCTGCGACAAGAGCGTTGTAACCAAAGGACACACCGCGTTCGGTCAGCATGATGCGCTCGTTACCAGTGGATTCAATTTTGGCGACGACATTGGCCATGTCCCAAGGGGCAAGGAATTGCCCCTTCTTAACGTTCACAACAGCGCCCGTTTCACCCGCAGCAAGCAGCAGGTCGGTCTGGCGGCACAGAAACGCTGGAATTTGTAGGATGTCGACCACTTCGGCGACAGGCGTACATTGCTCAGCAGTGTGGACGTCCGTCAGGACGGGGCAGCCAAATTCAGCCTTGATGGCAGCATGGATCGCCAAACCTTCATCCAGACCAAGGCCACGCTTGCCGGAAAGCGATGTGCGATTGGCTTTATCGTAGCTGCCTTTGAACACGAACTGTGCACCGTAAGCGTCGCAAACACGTGCCATTTCTGTTGCGATCATACGGGCATGATCGAGGCTTTCGAGCTGGCAAGGGCCGGCGATAACCGTCAGCGGGCGGTCGTTGGAGGCCGTAATCGACCCGATCTTTACATCTTTCATCGTGTAGCCATCCGTATTTGTTGTTTGGTCATGGTGACGGTCCTTTACTTGGCCGCCGCGCAGTCAATTTGCTTAAAGTATTTTTTGAGCATGACTATCCCGAATTCGGCATTCATGTGGATATGCTCTTCGCTTGTTTCCATCTTATTTGCGTCCATGCGGAACGATCCTTCTGAATAAGACTTCTTGGTCAGGCCGTTTTCCGCAATCGTTTCCTCAGGCTGTATAAGTAAGCCGATGTTATGCTTTTCGGCCCAAGCGCGGTGTTTATCGATGTACATCTCGCGCAGCCAAAGCATCTCAGCGGGGCGTTTTGCCAACACACGCCAGCGCGCGATCCTTGTCGGGCGTTCGTGATTTACGCAGCGCTCATCAGGGTAGGGGGCGGGGCAACTGGTGACTTTGGGGGAAGTCCAATTGCACCAGTCCGGGCTGATAAGTTGCTTCTTGGCAGCGAAATCCACCAAGGCTTCGAAAGTGGACTGAGACATATGATGTTCACGCCCATCTTTGGGCCAGCCGTCGACAACCGTGTTTTCGAGAACAACCGACAGAAGGCTTTCTTTTTTTGGCTCAGCGACGCGCAAAACATGGTTAAACTCTGCCAAGTTGATGCTGCGTTCAGAATGGTTGCCGAAAATAATCTCGTGCTTCGAGGGCTCTGGGTTTAAAAATCCGAAGACTTTGCCTTTCAACACACGATCATGTGCCGCTTTGCCGACTGAGGCAAAGAACACGATGTCTAGGTGTGGGTAGTCTTTTTCAATGAGGTCCCATCCCATTTTCAGGGCGGCGACGTGGCTATTTCCGACAATGGCGATCCTGGTCATTTGGCGAAGGCCTCCAACAAGCTTTCTTCACAAACGGTCAAATCTTCATCGTCAAATTCTTCGCGTTCAGGGGCCGCCTGCGCCTTGGACGCTGCACCTTTAGGGGTGATCCCGTGAGCGGTCATGAAGAGGTTCATGGCTGTTTCCACGCCCTTGGCGCTAACAGATCTCATGTTGGGTTCGTAGTAAGCGCCACGTGCGTTTTGGGATGTAATGATTTCGTATGACGGGAAATAGTCGACGTTGTTGAAGCGTTCATACGCTAGGCCGCAAACGGCCCTAAGGACTGACTTGGAATAGCTGCTGGCGACTTCGACATGTTGCCCGCTTGCTGTTGCAGTCAGCGGAACAGGGGAAACCGTGATCAGGAACTTCACTCCGGGCGCCCACTCCATGATTTTGCGGCGGATCGCCTGAAAATCTTTGAAGACTGAGATCATGTTGAAATTCACGAACTCATAGCGCTCAGGGTCGAACGTGCCCGCAATTGTTCCTGGTGCAGTTGGGAAAACCGTTCCGCTTTCCTTGCATTGCCATGCTTCGGTTAGGCCGAATGTAAACACAACAGTTGAGGCGTTGGTGAACAGGTCTTTGACGACGCGAAGATGGGCCTCGCGGTGGGCGAGGACTGTTTCTTCGTCCGGCAAACCATCGGGCTCAACGCCTGGGCGCTGTGCGTCAACAAATCGCTCACCCATCTTCCAGACCCGATCTGACGGGATATGCGTTCCATCCGCTTCGTCCAAAAGCTGGCGGAACTGACGCGCGGTATAGACGTTGGCGTAGCGTGCGGAAAACAGGCGGTAGCCGTACTTTGCCGCCAGTTCATCGGGAAAATCTTTGTGCAGCGGTTCACCGTCCATGACGTTAAAGCCGGCCAGCCGTAAATTGCGGCCGATGTGCTGCGCGAAACAGCTACCAATCGTCACAATCGGTTTGCGTTTTCGCATTGGAAATTTCGGATGGTACAAATCGCCCGGTTCAAGTGGGGAACGCTGTGAAACGCCCGTGCGCCAATAGGCGCGCGGGTCAAGGTCTTGGTAGGGCGAATTGGACATTTGTGCCGCCTTTATTGTTCGTTGCTCGATGCTCTTTTCAGGGCCAACTCAGGCCCTGCGGCATTTTGTGATCGCTCTTTACGAGCTTACCTGTTCGCGCAGAATTGAGGCTGTCAGCGAGATCATCAAATAGATGCCTGAGAAAATCAGGAAGGCCAACAGCGTGTTTTCGAATGCCCTTGGGTAAGTCGGTTCGTCTGGCGCGATGGGGGACACCGATACCGACAAATAGCGCACCTGACGGTTGGCTTCGATACGGGCGGAATCCAAAGCAGCCTGCGCTGATTGCACATTCGCGACTTCGAATTGGTAGTTTTCTTCTGCTTGACGAAGCCGCCCATCAATCGCAATGAGGGACCCGTCAGCGGACATCTGGCCTCGCAACAATGCAATTTGGGTTTCAAGGTTGGAAATATTGAGTTCCGTTCCGTTGACCTGAGCCTGATTTGGCCTCCTAACCGCATTCAAGCTGGCAAGATTGAGACGCTCATCGTCTAACTGGATTTCCAAGTTTATAATGCGCTGTTGCAGTGCGGCTAATTCAACACCGATTGTGCCTTGTTCAGCCTCTTGCTGGATCTCAATTTGTATTGCTTGAGCGGCTTGCCGGCGTTCGCGTGCTTCTTCCAGATTTGTCTGAGCGCCTGACATCTGGTCCGAGCGCACGCGCTGTGTCAACTGGTCAACTTGCTCTTCGGCATAGCCGATAAGCGCGTCGGAAAATTCCTGGCTTTTGATAGGGTCAGCAGCGATGACTTCCATTTTAAGAATGCCTTCGGCTGGGTCGAGGCCAATTTGAACATGGTCTTGGAACACGCTGTACGCCGCTTCGCGTGTTGCGCCTGCGTCCAAACGCTGGATGGCATCGATATTCGGATCAGAGAAATGATCCGTAAATCCGTGATCGTCATCCAGTCGCAAGAAAGCTTCGCGCGACGTCATGTAAGACTGCACTGAGGTGCTGTCTGTTTGCGTGGCAAGGCCGGTGCCTTGGAACAAGCTACCCAAACCGCCACCGCCTTGGCTCTCGGCCTGTTGGATGATGAACTCTGACTTGGTCCCGTACATCGGCGTCGCGATCGTATAGAAGTAAAAGCTTGCAGCGATCGTTGGCAAGAGAACGAACATCGACAGACGGCCTAACAAAGACGCGATATTGCGGCGGCGGCGTTTTGCGATGTCGCGCTGAATGCGGCTGATTTCACTTGCGCGACGTTCAGCAGGGTTTTCACCTGGGCCTAGCTGCGTTGACGGCAGGCTTTGTTTACGCTGCACGGTTTGGGGCAATTGCACCCGTGCTTGGTTTGCAGGCACCTTGGCCGTGGCGACCCGCATCTGGCCCGCTGCTGCATTGGTTTGTTCATCGTTAGGTGTGACGAGCTCAAGCACGTTTGCACGCTGGAACGGGTCAATCCCCTGCTGGCGAAGCTGCCGTACGGCATCGAAATCGGAGGTCACCGCAAGGCCGTTCTTTTGGGCAACGCGGCGGGCCATGCGCAATTGGCGCCCCGTCAGCCCTTCTTGGCGGATCGCGTCGATATCTGTTTCAGCTGAAACGGTGTTGGGGCTGTCCACAGCGCCTGACACTGTGTCAGGCCTCGCTTTGGCCGCACTTTGAGAATGGCCCTGCGCCGAGGGTGAATTCGGGGCGGCCGTTTCGGGCATCGGACTGGACGGGGCAGCGGTGGCGTTAGCCGTGCTGGAACTGCGTCGTATCCGGAATTTCTGTGCCTTGGGCTTCGTAGTCATAGAGCTGTTTCGCTTCTTCCAAGGTGTCAAACATGATCAACTTGCCATCCCGAAGGACAGCTGCTGATCGGGCGAATTTTTCAAGCGTTGCCGCTTGGTGTGAAACGATGATGACCGTTGTGGTCGCCAACCGTTCCCTGAGAACGTCACCAGCCTTGCGGTTGAATTCCGCATCGGTGGTTTGGGGCATACCCTCGTCAATGAGGTAGATGTCAAAATCAAGTGCCAGCATCAATGAAAACGTAAAGCGCGACCGCATTCCCGATGAATATGTCCCGATAGGCATATCAAAATACTCATCAATGCCGGTCAACCAACGACAAAATGCTTCTACGTAGTCCGGGTCAAGGCCGTAAAGCCGCGCGATATAGCGGCTGTTTTCCATGGCTGAATGGCGGTTTACGACGCCGCCCATAAACCCGAGAGGGAATGAAACACGACAGGTGCGGTTCACTTGACCTTCGTCAGGCTTTTCCAAGCCCGCCATCATATTGATGATCGTGGTTTTACCGGTCCCGTTTGGCGCCAAGATCCCAAGCGAGTTTCCCAGCTCCACACGAAAGTTTGCGCGATCAAGGATAACCTTGCGCTGGGTGCCTGTCCAAAAGGACTTACTGACGTTCACAAACTCGAGCATTGAATGCCTATACTACTTCGGTTTGGGGCTGATATTAGTTTTCCTGCCTTACGTGACAGATTACCCCTTCATTGTCTCTATTAAGAGAACAATCTGGCTATAATATGTCGGTGCTGTCCCATAATTTACAACGCTTATGCCCCGAATTTGAGCGGAGTCGCGCGAAATTGCCTGTGTTCTCTGGTTATTGAGTTGAATTCACGTAGTTTGAATAAAATGACACTATGCGCTGATATCAACAAATGTCGAATATGTGCCGAGCGTTTCAAGGCGACCAAAACCGCCCACGAACCGCGCCCTGTAGTGTGGTTCTCCAGCAGTGCACGCATGCTAATAGCCGGCCAAGCGCCTGGTTTGAGGGTCCATGAAAGCGGCCGCCCCTTTACGGACCCGTCAGGAGATAGATTGCGAGACTGGCTCGGGCTTGATGCGGCCGTTTTCTATGACCAATCCCGCGTTGCAATTGTCCCGATGGCATTTTGCTTTCCTGGTTATGACGCCACGAATTCGGATCTGCCGCCACCACCAATTTGCGGCCAAACGTGGCATGACCGCGTGATGAAAGAGCTTTCGAAAGTCCGCCTGCGTGTTTTGGTCGGGGCCTCAGCGCATCGGTATCACTTGGGCGTGAAAACGGGCGTGAACGAAACTGTCGCGGGATGGCGTGACCATGCGCCGGACACCTTTGCCTTGCCTCATCCGTCCTGGCGCAATACCGGATGGTTAAAGAAGAATCCGTGGTTCGAGGAAAAGGTTTTGCCCGCCCTACGTACCCGTGTGAAAGAGGTTTTAGATGACTGACGTAACAGAGATTGACCGCGCGCATGCTGCTATGGTTGCGGATGAAGCCGACGACATTGCGCGGCTGCGGTTCTATGAACGCCTTGCCGAGAGCGAGCTGTTCATGCTGCTGGAAGACGAAGCAGAGGGCGATCAGATTTCACCAGCGATGTTTGAGGCTGAAGGGCAGGAGTTCGTCCTGATTTTTGATCGCGAAGAGCGCATGGTTGATTTTTATGGCAAGGCGATCGCGCCATATGCTGCGTTGTCAGGGCGCGGGATGGCCCAGATGCTAATGGGGCAACGCATCGGTATGGCCTTGAATATGGGCGTTGCACCGTCTGCGATGTTGGTGCCGTCCGATGCGGTTGATTGGCTGGCGCAAACGCTTGGCAATGATCCTGAGGAAGTCGATGGGCAAATCACTGAATTGACAGCCCCAAAAGGCTTGCCGGAAGTCTTGCTCGAAGCGCTGGATCGCAAGCTGGCAACCGCGGCTGGTTTGGCGGTCGAGGCCTACCTGTGTGGTGTCACCTATGAAGGTGGCGGGCGCGGGCATATGCTTGCTTTTGTTGGAACGGTCGAGGGTGCTGAAGGCGCGTTGACCGCTGCGGTGAACGAGGCATTGGTCTTTTCGGGAATTGATGCGGGTATGCTAGATGTCGCGCATCTTGAAGGCAGTGATCCGGTTTCTGAGCGTGTTGCAAAGGTCGGCCTGCGCTTTGACTTGCCAAGCCCGCAAATGCCGAGCCAGCCAGGTGCAAACCCTGGGATGGACCCAAATAAGCCGCCGAAACTGCACTGACCTGTTGCCTGCGGCGCGAGTATTTAAGAGCCAAAGAAAGAGCGGGCTTAGTAGCCTTTGGTGCGGTCCACGAGGTGTAAGAAAGGTTCACCCACTTCGCCGCGACGGATGTTTTCTGCGATACAAGTTGCGGCTGTCTTCGCGCGCGTTGTGGATGCGATATGTGGCGTGACAGTAACCTGCGCGTGTTTCCAGAAAGGATGGCTTTCGGGCAAGGGTTCGGTGCGAAAGACATCTAACGTGGCATGCGCGATATTGCTGTCTAGCGCGGCGATAAGTGCCGCATCATCTATTAAGGGGCCTCGGCCGGGATTGATGATGAATGCTCCGTCCGCGAGGAGCGGAAGGGTTTCGCTGTTCAAGATATCGGTAGTTGCATCCGTTAGCGGTAAGAGAAGAACGACAATTTCTGCGCCAGTCAAAGCATGGGTGAGCCCAGCATCGCCAGACAAGCACGTAACGCCCTGAAGGGTTTTTTGAGAGCGGCTCCAACCTGTTACCGGAAACCCAAGGGTTGTTAACATTTCAGCGCAAGCGGCCCCCAAAGCGCCAAGGCCTAGAATTGTGACTGGGCGCTCTTGGGCGAGTGGTGGAAAATCCGTGCGCCATACGCCGTCTTGACCCAGAATATGCGCATCCATACCAAGGTGATGACGCATGACGTGGCCAACGACCCATTCCACCATCCCGTCCGTCAAACCGGGGTCAACCATTCGCGCAAGGGGTTGCGTGAGGGTTTCATTTGAAACGATATCTTCAACACCTGCCCACAGATTCAGAACGGCTTTGCATGATGTGTAGGGCGTGAAGTCCTGAACAGGGCCGTTTGGGGCCGCGATGATGTAGTCTACTGTATCCGGAGCGTGCGTGCGGGAGAGATCAACAGTAAGGCCCGCGGCGTGAAAAGCAGGTGGCAGGGCTTCTAGATACTCTGGCCAAGCGTGGTCGCCTGCTGAAAATAATGCACGGATCATAGGAACCTCAATTATCGTGGCTTATGGACGTGCGCGGATTGCACCAAGCCGAATGCCACCATCAGGACCAACATCGCGGAGCCCCCGTAGCTGACCAATGGAAGCGGCACACCAACGACGGGTGCAAGGCCCATGACCATCGCCATATTCACCGAGAAGAACAGAAAGAAGGTCACAGCGACACCCATCGTGATGAGGGACGCAAAGCGATCTTTGTTGGTTACAGCGGATTGCACACAGAATATGATGATCAACGCATAAAGGATAAGAAGACCGAAGGCACCGATGAACCCAAACTCTTCGGCCAAGGTGGTGAAGATGAAGTCGGTATGTTTTTCCGGTAGAAAGTTCAGCCGACTTTGGGTCCCTTGCATGTACCCGCGCCCCGTCCAGCCGCCGGACCCAAGCGCAATCTTGGCTTGGGTGATGTGATAGCCCGCCCCGAGCGGGTCTTGAGTGGGGTCCAGGAACGTATCGATGCGGCGATATTGGTAATCTTTCAAAACCTGCCAGCTTGTACCGCGAGATTGGAAAACAGCCGTTACCAAACCGATTACGCCACCTATCACAGTCGCGAAATAGGCCCAGTGAACGCCTGCCAAAAACATGATCGCGCCGCCGCCGGAGACGAGTAAGATCGTTGTCCCCAAGTCCGGTTGGCTAAGTACTAGATATGCAGGCGCGGCGATGAAAAGAAGAGGGACAAGAATCCAAACGGGTTTGCTGACTTTGCTAAGCGGCAGCCAGTCGTAGTAGGCAGCCAACAGCATGATAAGTGTGATTTTCATCATTTCAGAGGGCTGAAAATCCATGAAGCGCAGATCAAGCCAGCGTTGCGAGCCATTGCGTTCTACACCAACTAAATCAACGGCAACCAACAGCAAAAGGGCGATTATGTAGCCGACCACAGCCATGTTGCGCCAAAACCAAATCGGTACCATCGCCATGCTCACCATCACGGCCAGCCCAAAACCAAAGCGCTGAACTTGCGGGGTGACCCAAGGGGTCATCGAACCGCCAGCAACGGAGTACAGCATTAGAAAACCAAAACCGGAAACGGCGGCAATCAAGAAAACAATGGGCCAGTTCAGGTAAAGAAGTTTGCGAAACCCGACGGGGACATCTTTGAATTGGTATGCGAGATAGCTCATCAGGCTTCGTCCGTGTCGCGGCCGGGTCGGATTTCGCGCAAGAGCGGCGCGAGGCGGCGTTGTTGTGCCGCGATCGCGCCGCGTGATGCGGATGGGTATGCAGACAGTGGGGGCGTGCCACCATAGAGTGCTTGGAGCATGACATCACGCGCAATGGGCGCCGCCGATGTCGAGCCACCGCCACCGTGTTCAACGACAACGGCAACTGCGTATTTTGGATTGTCGGCTGGGGCAAATGAGAC
>DQCL01000097.1 GCA_003533975.1 Octadecabacter sp.
AGAAATGCGTCAGGTCGGGGATCAAATCCTTCACCACAGGCATGTGCGGCAGCGGGTAGATTTTGATGTCACCCTTGATCTCATCCATGCCGTAGATACAGGCCAGCGTGTTGATGCCGTCAATGTTCATCGCGCAAGATCCGCAAATACCTTCGCGGCAAGACCGACGGAACGTCAACGTCGGGTCAATCTCGCTTTTGATCTTGATAAGAACGTCCAGAACCATCGGTCCACAGCTGTCCAAGTCCACGAAATACGTGTCCAAGCTCGGATTTTTTCCATCATCGGGGTTCCAACGATAGATCTGCACTTTGCGCAGATTGCTGGCGCCTTCAGGCTTGGGCCATGTTTTACCCGTCGTCATGCGGGAATTCTTGGGCAAGGTCAGTTGAACCATGTCTATAGGCTCCTGTTGTTAAATCAGCGCAGAGGTCGCGCAGGTCACGGTTTCGGGCCGTGCGAGGATATTGGAAACGAGTGTAATATTTTCGGGCGTTGCGCCCTGAACGCCCAGCGCAAACAGTTCTTCACCAGATGCGTGGTCGATCACGCAATTGGTGATGGCGACACCGGCAGGGCCGGGAATAGTGTCTGCAACAATTGGGCCTACGACCGCTTTGGCGGCTTCGCGGCCTGTGTCGATAGCTGCTGTTTCGACAACGGCACATGCAGACAATGTCAGGGTGGCGGCGGTTAGTGTGGCGATCAATTTCATGTTTTTCTCCAAACTCAAATTAGCGCAATACAGGTGGCCGAATGGGGGACGCGCCGGTTCGATCAAAGATACATTGGTTATAGACTTCCAGCGGGTCACGCCCTGCAAGGAAATCAGAAGAAATGCCAATCTCAACGTCAGAAAAGCCACCAGTGTTGCTATTGGTTCCGACAGTAACAGATCCTGTCGGCCCCTGCGCGGCCCTTGCTTTCTCTTCGCAAATTTCCGCCGCCCGCTCCGGAGTAACCGGAACAGGTGCACAGGCAGCAAGTGCGAAAAGAAGGACCGCAGCGCGCATTAGAACGTCCGTTCTTTCGGGGCGATGGTCTTGAGGCTAATGCCGCCTTCTTTTTCGGTGCTCAGTGGTTTTGTGATAACCGGACGTTGGCTCAGTTTGACCTTCGCGCCATCAACACGGCTGATCGTGTGAACACGCCAGTTTTCATCGTCACGCGTCGCGTAATCCTCATGGGCATGGGCGCCACGGCTTTCCTTGCGCGCCTCAGCACCGACGATTGTCGCCAATGCGTTGGGCATCAGGTTCGCCAATTCCAGCGTTTCCATCAAGTCAGAGTTCCAAACGAGCGAGCGGTCAGTGACAGACAAATCGTCCATCTTGCCCGCAACATCTGTCATCTTCTTAACGCCTTCTTTTAGCGTCTTGTCGGTGCGGAACACAGCGGCGTCCGCTTGCATCGCTTTTTGCATCTCAAGGCGCAGTTCTGCGGTTGGTGTGCCACCGTTTGCATTACGCAGCCCGTCAAAACGATCAAACGCTTTGTCCACGGACGGCTTATGTGTGCTTGGAATAGCAGCATCGCGGTCCACAACCTTACCCGCACGGATCGCGGCCGCACGGCCAAAGACGACCAAGTCGATAAGACTGTTAGACCCAAGGCGGTTCGCGCCGTGCACAGACGCACAGCCCGCTTCACCAACAGCCATCAGGCCCGGCACAACTGCGTTCGGGTCTTTCTTGGTCGGGTTCAAAACCTCACCAAAGTAGTTCGTCGGAATGCCGCCCATGTTGTAGTGCACGGTTGGCAATACAGGGATCGGTTCCTTTGTGACGTCAACGCCTGCAAAGATTTTCGCGGACTCGGAAATACCGGGCAGACGTTCGGCCANNCCAACACCGCGCCCTTCGCGCATTTCCATCGTCATACAACGCGAAACATAGTCACGCGGCGCGAGATCTTTGTAGTTCGGGGCGTAGCGTTCCATGAAACGCTCCCCCTCAGAGTTCGTCAGGTACCCGCCTTCGCCGCGCGCACCCTCGGTGATCAGACAGCCAGAGCCGTAGATCCCCGTCGGGTGGAACTGAACGAATTCCATATCCTGCAACGGCAGACCCGCGCGGGCCACCATGCCGCCGCCGTCACCCGTACAGGTGTGCGCAGACGTTGCCGAGAAATAGGCACGGCCATAGCCGCCCGTCGCCAACACAACCATCTTGGCGTTGAAGACGTGCATCGTACCATCGTCAAGCTTCCAGCAGACAACGCCAGTACAGACGCCATCGTCGGACATGATCAGGTCGATCGCGAAATATTCGATGTAAAATTCTGCCTGCTGCTTCAGGGACTGGCCGTAAAGCGTGTGCAGGATCGCGTGACCTGTCCGGTCAGCCGCTGCACAGGTGCGTTGTACGGGCGGGCCGTCACCAAATTCGGTGGTATGCCCCCCAAACGGACGCTGGTAAATCTTACCTTCTTCGGTGCGCGAAAATGGCACGCCGTAATGCTCAAGCTCATAAACCGCCTTGGGGGCTTCACGGGCGAGGTATTCCATCGCATCCGTGTCGCCCAACCAGTCAGACCCTTTTACGGTGTCATACATGTGCCACTGCCAGCTGTCCGGCCCCATGTTACCAAGGGACGCCGCGATACCGCCTTGCGCGGCAACAGTGTGGGAACGTGTTGGAAAAACCTTAGAGATACAGGCCGTGCGCAGGCCTTGCTCAGCCATGCCAAGCGTCGCGCGCAAGCCAGCGCCACCAGCTCCAACCACAACAACATCATATTCGTGGGTTTCGTATTCGTATTCAGCCATTTTTCAGCGCCTTACTTTTAGAGTGCAATCCGCACGATTGCGAAAACGCCAGCAGCCGCGGCCGCGTAGCTTAGACAGATGGATCCGATGATCAGTGCTTTGCGGGCAAACCCGTGCGCGTAATCTTCGATCAATGTTTGCACGCCACCTTTGAAATGCACGAACCCCACAAGCAGTGTCAGAATGCCGACAATTGCTGGGAACGGACGGGCGTAATACGCAGCCGCGTCTTCATAAGACATGCCCAGCGCGTAGCCATAGGTAAACACGAACAGCGGGATCAAGCCGCACAGCGCAACGGATGACACCATCATGTGCCAGTGGTGTTCAGTGCCGGATTTGGCAGAGCCCATCCCAGTTGCACGTTTACGATCAGTCAAAAATGCCATTGATCAGACCCCTTACAATACGATGACGGTGAAAATGGTCAGCAAAACCGACACAAGGATAATTATCTGGCCCATACGCTCGGACGATTCGATGTCGAGGAAATGGCCGCTATCCCAGATCAGGTGCCGGATGCCGGCAAGCGTGTGATACCAAAGACAGGCAACAGACCCGAACATAATGAGATCGCCAAACCAGCTGGTCATGAAACCATTTGCGCGGGCATAGGCTTCTGGGCCGGATGCGAGGGCAGCGAACCACCAAACCGTCAGCAATGCCGCGACAATCAGCGCATTGCCCGTCAGCCGAGTAAAGATCGACGTTATCGACGTGATCTGTGGTCGATAAATCGACAAATGGGGGGAAAGTGGGCGGTTGCCCCGGTTCACGTCGGCCATATCGCATCCTTACGCTTGTTCGTGCCGCCTGTATGCAACGGCATATGTTGCCATCCTTTTAAAGGATTATACGGCAGTGTCACGGCGCGTGGGCGCTAACAGGTGTGGATTTTTCCACGTAATGCCGATTTTCTCACCTTTGTGATCACAGTTTTGCAGCTAGTGATCACAAAACAGCCTCCCTCGTGCAAAATAGAAATGGGAGTCGTCACCTCGCGAAAGAGCTTGCGATTGATGTGTTAGCAGCACTCATTAAACGAATTCGCAGTGACCACAAAGGCCCCGGACCGGTGATAACGTCTGTTTCGAACCAGCTGCCAATCACACAGGCATCAACGCCCAATAATCCAAATCAAGCAATACGTCAGGCAGGTATTTGCCGTCGTCGCCTTTCAGCGCCCCAACTTCTCCGCCTTTGGTCGCAACCAGCCGCAACCGGATCGCACCAACGCCCGGAGCATCGGTTTCTGCGACATCCAGAACCTCGGACCACGCACGCACCGTATCACCGGCAAAACACGGGTTGGCATGGGCACCGCCATTGATCGCCACCATCATTTGCGCATTGGCCAAGCCATTAAACGTCAACGCGCGGGCCATGGAAATAACGTGCCCGCCATACATCAACCGCTTGCCATCAGGCCGCGAAGTCACATCAAAATGCACCTTGGCTGTGTTCTGCCACAGGCGCGTCGCCATCATATGTTCGGCTTCCTCAATGGTGACGCCGTCTACATGGTCGATGATTTCGCCCACTTTATAGTCACCCCAACGATGTGGTTCTCCGGCCAAAGTAAAATCATAGCCCTCGAAATTCAGGCCATCGGGAATCACCAGGTCAGCAACATCCACAACCTTCGCAAGATCAGGGATCACCGTTTCTGGCGCAGGTGCATCCAAATCGCCCTTACGCACCATCACCCAGCGCACAAATTGCATGACGGTTTCGCCATTTTGGTTTGTGCCAGTGGTGCGCACGTAAACAACGCCGGATTTGCCGTTCGAATTCTGCTTAAGGCCGATGACCTCTGATGTTGAACGGATCGTATCACCGGGCCAGACGGGCAAAAGCCAGCAGCATTCCGCATAGCCAAGGTTCGCCACGGCGTTTAGCGAAATATCAGGCACCGATTTTCCAAAGACGATGTGAAACGCGATCAGGTCGTCCATCGGGCTATTGGGCAATCCACTCGCTTGGGCAAACGCATCGGATGAATGCAGCGCGTGACGCGCCGGATAAAGCATATGGTAAAGGGCGCGTTCGCCACCTGATACGGTGCGCGGAACGGCGTGGTCGATCACCTGCCCAACGGTATAGTCTTCAAAGAAGTTACCGGAATTTGTCTTGCTCATTGCTCGCCCAACTTCATGTCGCGCGAATATTCCGCGTCGGTTTCCTTGGTTACGGCCTGCCCACAGCGCAGAACGCCATTGGCCTGATCAAACGTGTATTGTGGATCGCCGTGCAATGCCCAACCTTTGGACAGTGCTTCGGACACGCGGTGACAGAAATCTGACGTGTCGTCGTTGGTTATAAAACGGTAAACAGTGGTCATGTTTTATCCAAACGGGTTGTAGCCGAGCCATATGTGAATGGCCGCGACGATGCTGAAAACAACAAGGGTCGCAACAACGGCGATCCCTTCGGATTTGATGGGCGGGGCGTGATAAGCGCCGCGCGGTCCTTGCACACGATTGAGGATAACCATTTCGACGACAGCCCAAATGCCAAGCCCGCCAAACAGAACAAAGGACGGCGTGTCCCCGTTCACCAACAGGTGTGCCATGGCCCAAACAACCGTGGCCGTAAGTTGCGGATGACGTACCCAGCGCGTGATACGGGTGCCTTTGCCGGACGCCGCAAACAGGTAAAACGCGAAGATCATCAACAGGTTGTTGATTCCCGTACCCATTGCGTTGCGGCCCCAAAAGGTCATGCCGTCAGCGCCGCGATAACCGATAACCATCAGCACAATCGCCACAACGCAGCCAATGGCAACAATACCCTTACCCTTTTCGCCGAATTTCGCGCGATGATCCGGCGCCATCCGTTTCCAAAAATGTACGAGGGACCAAACGATAAGGCCAAGAATAATAAGGGTCATTCAGTTTCCAACTTTGTGATTGCTTCTGCTTTCGCCAAAGTCGCCCGCGCCGTCACAATATGCAAGTTCTCAACGATCTTGCCATCCACAACAGCAACGCCCTGCCCGCCAGCTTCGGCCTCGGCAAAGGCGGCAATCTGGCGGGTCGCCAGATCAATCTCGGCTGGGGTCGGCGCGAAAGCGGCGTTCGCAGCCGCAACCTGTGCAGGGTGGATAAGCGTTTTACCATCAAACCCGAAATCACGGCCCTGTTCACATTCTATCTTCAACCCGTCTTCGTCCTTGAACGCATTGAACACGCCATCAATCGCTACAACACCATGCGCACGGGCCGCCAGCAGACACATCTGCAAAGACGTCAGCATCGCATCGCGCGTGCGGGTGTTCAGATCTTTCGCCAGATCGTTGGTGCCCATCACGAACCCTTCGATCTTTGGGTGCGCCGCAATTTCCAGCGCATTCAAAATCCCGAGCGGCGTTTCCATCATCGCCCAGACAGGCTTGCCCGTCAGCGCTGCCAGCGCATCGACGTCGGCAGCCGCGTTAACCTTGGGCAGCAGCACCGCATCGCAGTCCATCGCGTCAGCCGCCTTCGCGTCGTCTTTGCCCCATTCAGTGTCCAATCCGTTTATACGCACGACTTTCAAGCGGTCACCGTACCCCCCCTTGCCCAATTCATCAGCCAAAGTCGCGCGCGCGGTGATTTTCTCATCTGGTGTTACTGCGTCCTCAAGATCGAACAGGATCACGTCAACAGGCAAACCACGCGCCTTGTCCAACGCACGCGGCCGCGAGCCGGGGATATAAAGGGCGGAACGATATGGTCGGGTCATGGCGACATCCTTGAAAGCTTGCGTAATATTATTGCGCCAAAAGGCTCAGATTCCTCGCGATGTTGCAAGTCCAAAAATGCCGCAACGCAGCGCAACGGGCACCGTTCGGGGCTGTTAACCAATTATCAAAGGTTAACAACACACACTGATTAACAGAAATTCAACCCTCTGTTGCGTGCCACGGCACGCCACCGACAGGAGACCAGATGATGAAGTTCCTTGCTGCTGCCCTCGTTATTCTTGCAACAACAGCCACCGCCCAGTCCAACAATTGCGCGGATCATGCGATGGTCGTGGAACGCCTTGCCAGCGGGTACGGTGAATCTCGTCAATCAATCGGGCTCGGCGCGGATAATACAATTGTTGAGGTGTTTGCCTCCCTCGACACAGGCACATGGACGATCACCATCACCGCCCCCGGCGGCCCTACATGTATGGTTGCCAGCGGTGCCGCATTTCAGGTTCTAGCCGAGGCGCTACCAAACACCGACAGTGGCGCCTAACCGAAAAATCCGTCCCAAATCAGTTTTGCAGACACCAGCAACAACATCCACGCAACGATCATAAAGAAAACCCGATCCGGAATAACCTTCACCAACCGATAACCAATGAACACCGCAATCACGGCAGGCAGAAAGAGCACTGCCGCTATGCGCAGGTTTTGCAATTCCAACTGGCCAAGGAAATAGTACGGGACGATCTTCGATGCGTTCATGATCGCAAAAGCAATCGTCGTTGTGCCCGCAAATGCCAGTTTCGACAGGCCGAGCGGCAAAACCCATATCTGCCACGGAGGCGCGCCAGCGTGGCTGACGAAACTGGTAAACCCTGCAACTGTTGTCCAGAAAACGCCCTTGCCCCAAGTCGCCTCTTTGGGTGGCCCGCTCACCTTGCGGCGCAACAACAGATTGAGCGCAAACACCGTGCCAATCACCCCGATCAGCAGACGCACAAATTGTTCCGAGACCACCGAGGCCGTTAACCAACCGACCAACCCACCGAGCAAGATACCCGGAACAGCAATGCGCACCACGTCGCGGCTGAATTCCTTGCGGTAGGCCCAGACACCAAAAACGTCGGAAAACACGAATACCGGTAAAAGCAGTCCCGCCGCCGCGACGGGGGAAATCACCAAGGACAGTAAAGGCACGCCAAGCATACCGAACGCTGGTAGGCCGCCTTTTGACAGCCCAACACAAAACGCTGCGGCAATGCCAGCCATCCAAAAAAATGTTCCGTCCACAACGTGGCCTTTCCGATCAGGAATCGCATCCGGCTGCGCACTCAGCGAACACAGGCCGGATAACCACTCGAACTCTAAAGCAAACTTTCCCCTGCAAACAATGGCCTATGCCGCACTGCAGCGCATCACACTTGCACGAGACGTAGCAAAGGACTAGGCAAGCTGCGACTAAAACGACCAACATCGAAGCACACAAGGATCCATTCACAATGGCCAGACCTAAGATTGCCCTGATCGGCGCCGGAAACATTGGCGGCACACTCGCCCACCTCGCAGCTGTAAAAGAACTTGGCGACGTCGTCCTGTTCGACATCGCTGACGGCCTGCCACAAGGTAAAGCCCTCGACATCGCAGAATCCGGCCCGTCTGAGGGGTTCGACGCCGCAATGTCCGGCACATCCGATTACGCTGACATCGCTGGCGCTGACGTTTGCATCGTGACTGCGGGCGTTGCACGCAAGCCGGGCATGTCCCGTGATGACCTGCTGGGCATCAACCTCAAGGTTATGAAGTCCGTTGGCGAAGGTATCGCCAAGCACGCGCCAAACGCGTTCGTAATTTGCATCACAAACCCGCTGGATGCGATGGTTTGGGCGCTGCGCGAATTCTCCGGCCTGCCACACAACATGGTTTGCGGCATGGCGGGTGTTCTTGACTCCGCACGCTTCCGCCACTTCCTTGCTGAGGAATTTGAAGTGTCCATGCGCGACGTGACTGCGTTCGTTCTGGGCGGTCACGGCGACACAATGGTGCCACTTGCACGTTACTCCACAGTTGGCGGCATCCCGCTCCCTGACCTCGTGGATATGGGTTGGACAACGCAGGACAAGCTTGACGCGATCATCCAGCGCACACGCGATGGCGGTGCTGAAATCGTTGGCCTGTTGAAAACAGGTTCCGCATTCTACGCGCCTGCGACCTCCGCAATCGAGATGGCCGAAGCCTTCCTCAAGGACCAAAAGCGCGTGCTTCCATGTGCAGCCCACGTTGACGGCGCACTTGGCTTGAACGGCATGTATGTTGGCGTTCCGACAGTTATCGGTGCAGGTGGCGTTGAGCGCGTTATCGACATCAAGATGAACAAAGCAGAGCAAGCAATGTTCGACAATTCTGTTGCGGCCGTGAATGGCCTCGTTGACGCTTGTAAGGGCATCGACAGCTCCCTCGCCTAACCTGAAACGATCATACCAAGATTTAAAGGCGTCCCTTTGGGGCGCCTTTTTTGTTTCACTTACATATTTGCTGGTTCAAAAAATCATTATTGAACTCTGTGAGAAAGTGATAAGGCTCGCGTGAGGAATTTTCCTGCCGACGGGTACGGATCAAAGAAATACAGGATATAATTCAATGCCTTCCAATGAAAACAAACCTCTAAATCTTAGCTGGTGGGAGGGCGAAAATTTTGGCGATGCGTTAAACCCTCTCGTCGTCGCCCATGTCTCCGGCCGCGATGTGGCACCGGTCAGGCGGAGCCAAGCTGACTTGTTCTGCGTCGGCAGCATTTTACACAAAGTCCAACCTGTTTTTCATAGACGTAAAGAAAAACGCCCCGTGATTTGGGGGACAGGCATGCGCAGTCCGATCGAAGAACTTCGCTTTACTAAGCACGTTGATTTCACTGCCGTCCGTGGCCCGATAACGGCCTCCCTACTTGGCATTCGCGACGTTGCCTTTGGCGATCCTGGTTTGTTCCTTGCAGACCTTTCCGATCCTAAAATCCAGAGGACGGACAAAATCGGGCTCATCCCGCATCACGCAGATTTCAACGAACGAAAAGCGGGCAATACCGTTAATCTGTTTCTAGACGACAAAGACGTAACAATCATTGATCCGCGCACTAAGGATTCTCTCGGCGTAGCGAACCAGATAAAGGGATGCCGCCATTTATATTCTGCCAGCTTGCACGGGCTAATCGTTGCCGATGCGCTTGGCGTGCCAAACACATGGGTCGTGAGCAAGACGCACAAAATCCACAAAACTGCCGAGATCAAATTCTTGGATTACTTTCTGTCCGTAAATCGCCCATTCGAGCGCCCAATTACCTTTCATGACATCCACGAGCATCGGAAAAGCATCTCTAAAAATGATGCCGTAACCTACGCGAACGGGGTCGAAGACAGTAAAGAAGCCCTACGAACAGCCTTTCCAGACGCCCTAAGAGCATAGCCGCCCACTTATGCGCCGCAATCAGAACCCAGCACTGAACGCCCATCCAGAGAACAACTCAGGCAAGTTTAAAGGGCGAATCGAAGCATATCACTAATATAAAATGAACACCCCGACATTTGTGATCACACCGCTAAAAACTGTGATCACAAATGTCGCTTTTTCGCAGAATTCGCCAAGAAACGCTTTTTATATGAGCGTTTAACAGGTCTATATCGTTTCAACGCAGAT
>DQCL01000068.1 GCA_003533975.1 Octadecabacter sp.
ACAATCGGCGGCTGCGGCGGCTAAGGGAGCATAAGAACATGGCAGATAATGTAACACCACGCATTCGCGTTCCACGCGAAGCATCCGCTGGCGAGACGATCACAATCAAAACGTTGATCTCTCACCCAATGGAATCCGGTCAGCGCAAAGACCGTGACGGCAACGTCATTCCGCGCTCGATCATCAACCGGTTCACATGTGAATTCAACGGCCAGAGCGTCATTGATATAACGCTGGAACCTGCGATTTCGACAAACCCGTTCCTTGAATTCCAGGCGATCGTCCCGGAGAGCGGCACGTTTGAATTCACATGGTACGACGATGACGGTGACATCTACACCGACTCTAAAGAAATCGTCGTTAGCTAATCACTGACCCGGGGAGGGGCCAAGATGAAAAAAACACTTACTTCAATAGGTGCCGTATGCTTCGCAATGGCTGTTCCTTTTGGGCAGGCATTTGCGGATGAGGACGCAGACCTTGTCGTAAATGGCGAGCTTGAGATCACGGTACGTGCTCCTGCGCCTGCACATGCCGAAAACCTTGACGAGATCACATCTGGTTGGGTCTATCGTTCAACAGAAACGCAAGCGTTTCAGCTGGATGACTTCGAAAACCCAGGCATGATCTTCGTGGATTCAGGCATTGAGTCTTGGAACACAGTTGAAGGTGAAGCGGGCGAGTCTTGCGCAAGCTGTCATGGTGACGCGGAAGAAATGGCGGGCGTAAGCGCGACATATCCCAAGTGGAACGACGACGCAGAAGAAGTGCGCACATTGACCATGCAGATCAACGACTGTCGCACTGAGCAGATGGGCGCTGAAGAATGGGCATATGACAAGTCTGACTTGCTTAACATGACGGCGCTTCTGGCCTCCGTATCTCGCGGTATGCCAGTAAACGTTGCGATTGACGGCCCAGCGGCTGCAGCTTGGGAGCAGGGGCGTGACTTGTACTACACACGCACCGGTTTGCTTGAACTGTCTTGCGCAAATTGCCACGAAGACAACTACGGCAACAACATTCGCGCTGACCACTTGAGCCAAGGCCAGATTAACGGTTTCCCAACATACCGTCTGAAGAACGCTCGTTTGAACGGTGTACACTCGCGCTTCCGTGGTTGCGTTCGTGACACACGCGCCGAAACTTATGCGGTTGGTAGCCCAGAGTTTGTCGCGCTTGAGCTTTACGTTGCTTCGCGCGGTAACGGGTTGGACGTCGAAGGCCCATCCGTTCGTAACTAAGAAATTTGAGAGGCCGCGGCGTGAAAGCGTACGCGGCCTTTCTTTCATTTAATATATTCACATTCTGGAATGTGAATTCATCTAGGGAACAGGACACAGCATGATTTCTCGCCGTGATTTTCTTCAGGCCAGCATGGCCGCCAGTGCGCTTGTCGGCGCATCCGGCTTCGGCAATTGGGGCAAGCTTGCCGCGCAGCAGATGCTGTCGCAAGACCAGCTGCTAGATTTTGACACTTACGGCAATGTGTCCCTAATCCACGTCACGGACATTCACGCGCAGCTTAAGCCGATCTATTTCCGCGAGCCTGAAGTGAACCTTGGCGTCGGCACCAACAAAGGCGCTGTGCCGCATATTACGGGTGCTGATTTCCGCAAAGCCTACGGTATTGATGATGGAAGTCCGTCCCATTACGCGTTGACATATGACGACTTTTCCGCGCTGGCCCAAGGCTACGGCAAGATGGGCGGCATGGACCGTGTGTCTACCGTCGTAAACTCAATCCGCGCTGCACGCCCTGATGCGTTGCTGCTGGACGGCGGCGACACATGGCACGGGTCTTACACGTGTTATCACACCGAAGGCCAAGACGTGGTCAACGTGATGAACATGCTTAAGCCGGACGCGATGACGTTCCACTGGGAATTCACGCTCGGTTCCGGCCGTGTACGCGACATCGTTAATGATCTGCCGTTCGCGGCACTCGGCCAGAACATTTTTGATAGCGAATGGGATGAACCATCTGAGGACTTCGCGCCGTACAAGTTTTTTGAGCGTGGTGGCGTGAAGATCGCTGTAATCGGGCAGGCGTTTCCATACATGCCGATCGCGAACCCCGGTTGGATGTTTCCTGAGTATTCCTTCGGTATTCGTGACCAACGGATGCAGGAAATGGTTGATGAGGTCCGCGCTGCGGGTGCTGAGTTGGTTGTTTGCCTGTCTCACAACGGTTTCGACGTCGACAAAGCAATGGCGGGCCGTGTGACAGGGATCGACGTGATCCTTGCGGGCCACACCCATGATGCACTTCCTGAGCCTGTACTTGTTGGTGACACCATAATCATCGCGTCCGGTTCCAACGGTAAATTCGTGAGCCGCGTTGATCTGGACGTACGCGACGGCAAGATGATGGGCTTCCGCCACAAGTTGATCCCGATCTTCTCGGACGTAATCGAGCCAGATGCGGAGGTCACAGCTGTGATCGACGAACAACGTGCGCCGTTTGAAGCTGAACTGACCGAAGTGCTCGGGAGAACGGCTGAAGACACCACACTATATCGCCGCGGGAACTTTAACGGATCATGGGATGATCTGATTTGCGATGCGTTGATCCATGAGCGCGAGGCGGACATTGCGATGTCACCAGGCGTGCGTTGGGGACCATCCATTTTGCCAGGTCAGGATATTACGCGGGAAGACCTGTGGAACGTCACATCAATGACCTACCCGAATGCCTATCGCTCTGAAATGACTGGTGAATTTATTCATACCATTCTGGAAGATGTGGCAGACAACCTGTTCAATGAGGACCCATATTACCAGCAAGGCGGCGACATGGTTCGCGTTGGTGGCATGGGCTATCGCATCGACATCAATAAGCCCATCGGTGAGCGGGTCAGCAACCTGACGCTGCTAAAAACCGGTGAAGCGATCGATCCATCCAAAACCTACATGGTCGCCGGCTGGGCATCGGTCAATGAGGGCACCGAAGGCCCGCCAATTTGGGACGTGGTCGAAAATTACATCAAACGCGAGGGCACTGTCTCCCTCGCGCCAAATACCTCTGTCGAGTTCATCGACACCTGA
>DQCL01000292.1:0-2283 GCA_003533975.1 Octadecabacter sp.
CGATCTGGTCGTCGGCTGGCATCATTATTCTTGGGGGCATGGGCGCCACATTGGTCGCGGGCCTTGCCTTCGCATGGCCGCCCCTTGCCGCAAAACCAGCACAAGTTCTAAGGGCACGCGAATGACAAATTCAACCGACTTGGGGGCACGCTTTTTCGGCTACGGCAGCCTCGTCAACCTCGACACACACAGCTACCCCGACCCGACGCCTGCTAAACTGGTCGGGTGGCGGCGCGTTTGGCAGCACGCCAAATCCCGTCCCGTGGCCTTTCTGTCTGTTGAACCCTGCCCGAAAACCACCCTGCACGGCATAACAGCCCAAGTCCCCGATGCGGATTGGGCGGCACTGGACCTGCGCGAACACGCTTACCTGCGTCGCGATGTTACGGACCAGTTCACCAGCCAAACCGCCATCTATGAAGCAAACCCCGACCACACCGTACCACCCAGCACGGGGCACCCGATTTTGCTCAGCTATCTTGATGTGGTGATCGCGGGCTACGCCGACCTAATGGGCGACACTGGCCCCGCACATTTCTTTGAAACAACAACGGGTTGGGGGCCGATCCTGAATGATCGGGCCAATCCACTCTACCCACGCGCACAGCCCCTTTCGGAACAGACCCGCATTCACGTCGATGACGCAATTGCGACCCTTTCCCTCGACATTAGGCCTTCGGTTTAACCTGCAAAAGCGGCATCACATCCGCCATCTCCGGCCCGCGCGTACGCCCCGTAACCGCGTGGCGCAGTGGCATAAACAGCCCCTTACCCTTGCGACCCGTGGCCTCTTTCACAGCGGACGTCCAAACGCCCCAAGTATCGTCTGCGTAGGGCGGCTCCCCCAACAAGGCCAAGGCCTGCGGGATAAATTCGGCGTCTTCATCCGCAATTTGCGGTGTCGCACCATCGCGGAAAACAGCCCACCAATCGCCCATCTCGTCCAAAGACGCGATGTTTTCACGCACGACATTCCAGAACCGCTCACCCAAATCCGCAGGCACGCCCAGCGCGCTGACCGCGTCTGAAACCTCGCCATAAGGACGGGCAGCCAACCAACGGGCCGTCAGCGGGCCAAGGTCATCGGCGTCAAACTTCGTCGGAGCCGAGCCGAACTTCGACAACTCGAACCCCGCCACGACCTCATCAATGCTCTCGCGCAGCTCAACAGGATCACTTGATCCAAGACGCGCCATCAACGACAAAATCGCCAAAGGCGCGACGCCATTCTTGCGCAAATCACGCAGCGCCAACGTACCGAGCCGCTTGGACAAGGCCTCACCCTGCGGACCCGTCAAAAGCGAGTGGTGTGCAAAACTTGGCACCGTGCCGCCCAGCGCTTCGATCATCTGAATCTGCGTCGCCGTGTTGGTCACATGGTCAGACCCGCGCACAACATTGCTCACGCCCATTTCCGTGTCATCAACAACCGACGCAAGCGTGTACAAAATCTGCCCGTCATTCTTGAACAGCACAGGGTCACTCACCGACGCGGCATCAATCGAGATGTCGCCAATAATCCCGTCCGCCCACTCAATCCGCTTGTGGTCCAGCTTAAACCGCCAATGCGATCCACCACGCTCCGCCCGCAGCGCGTCTTTCTCGTCCTCAGACAACGCCAAAGCCGCGCGGTCGTACACAGGCGGTTTGCCCATATTCAACTGCTTCTTGCGCTTCAGGTCCAACTCAACCGGTGTCTCAAAACACTCATACAAACGCCCCATCTCAATCAGGCGCTGCTTGGCCGCGTCGTAACGCTCCAACCGTTTGGACTGGTATTCGATCCGGTCCCAAGAAATCCCCAACCACGTCAGGTCTTCCATGATCCCGTCGATATACTCCTGTTTGGAGCGCTCAGGGTCCGTGTCATCAATCCGCAAGATGAACTCGCCACCCGCCTGACGCGCAATTGCGTAATTAAACAGCGCAGCGCGCAGGTTACCGATGTGCAAATAGCCTGTTGGGGAAGGCGCGAAACGGGTCGTTGTCATGGCATTATTGTCCGTCTGAAAGGGTCACGCAGCCTCTTTCATAACCGCGCATCAATGTCCACATTCAGCCCGACTGCTTAGGTTGGGCGAACGGGGTACTTTTTCGCCAGCAATCCCGCGCGGATCAGCTCTTCCAGCACATTGCGGCCAATTTGGTGACATACAGACAGGCCTTGCCGATTTTATGCTTACCCAGCCACGACAGAATATCACTGTAGCCCTGATGTCCGGGCATGATGTAGATGGGTAATCCCCCCACTCCGGCGAATTTCTTGAGGGAACGGTCACTGGG
>DQCL01000292.1:2378-2998 GCA_003533975.1 Octadecabacter sp.
ATATACAGCAAATGTTCGATCTTCTTGACCACGTCGCGCGCGTATCCAGCAGCAACACAATCCGCGACGCTTGCGTCATCATCCACAAGCATCGTCAGGATACCATCAAGCACGTCATATTCGGGCAGGCTGTCGCTGTCTTTTTGGTCATCGCGCAACTCAGCACTTGGTGGTTTGTCGATAATCGCAACGGGGATCATCTCCCCCGCCGGTGCTTTCATCCAAGGCCGATGGTTCGCGTTTCTCCAGCGGCAAATATCAAATACCCGCGTTTTATAGAGGTCTTTGATTGGGTTATATCCACCTGCCATATCACCATAGATCGTAGCGTAGCCAACTGCGACCTCGGATTTATTGCCTGTCGTCAGCAGCATCTCACCAAACTTATTGGACTGTGCCATCAGCAACAGCCCGCGAATACGGCTTTGGATGTTTTCTTCGGTCAGCCCCTCATCGAGCCCCTCAAACAACGGCGCAAGCGTTTCGGTCACCGCATCACGGGTTGGTCCAATCGGCACAACGTCATATTTAACGCCAAGCGCCGCAGCTGCTGCTTTGGCATCCGTCAAAGACCCTTCTGACGTGTATTCAGACGGCAGCATCACGCAGCGCACATTGTC
>DQCL01000292.1:3045-7214 GCA_003533975.1 Octadecabacter sp.
CCAGACAGACCAAGCAGCACTTTTTTGAATCCGGTCTTCGCCATATAGTCGCGCAGCCCCATGACCATCGCGGCGTAATCGGTCTCCATGCTGTCGGGTTCCAACGCTTTGTCACCGTCCTGCGCGACCCAACCCTCGCTTGTTTGGACGAAATCCACATGGGCGATGGCCTCATCGAACCAAGGCAATTGAACAGCCAGCGCCCCATGACGGTTCAGCACGAACGAACCACCATCGAAGACTTGGTCGTCTTGCCCGCCGACCATATTCAGATACACCAGCGGGACATCGCACTCCGTGACACGCGCAACCATCTGGTTCATCCGCACGTCATGTTTGTTGCGAAAATAGGGGCTGCCGTTCGGCACCATCAGCACCTCAGCGCCACTTTCAACCATCGCTTCACAGACATCCGGATACCAAGAATCTTCGCAAATCGGCGTACCAACCCGCAAGGGGCCAGCATCCCACGGGCCTTGCATGTCAGCACGGCTAAACAGGCGAACCTCATCGAAGACATTGAAATTAGGCAAGAAATACTTGCGTGTGGTGGAAACCACCTTGCCATCTTTCAGAATGAAATACGCATTGCGCAGCTTGTCGCCTTCCCGCAGCGGCCCACCGATCCCCAGCATCGGCCCATCAGCGCAATCTGCCATCAACTGATCCAGCGCCGCCATGGCATCCCGCTCAAACGCAGCCTTCAGGATCAGGTCTTGCGTCTGATAACCCACCAAAAACATCTCCGGCAGCAACACCAGATCAGCACCCGCATCGCGCCCCTGCACCCAGACATCGCGTGCTTTGGCAGCGTTGCCGGCAATATCCCCGACGGAGGGGTTCAATTGCGCCAGTGTTACGCGAAAACGGTCAGTCATTGTGTGGCCTTTCATCGGTCTTACCCCCATCTAATCCGACAGAGCGGCAAGGGAAAGCCGAAGCCGCAGAACGCCCGTTGAATTGGCCCGCCTCAGCGCTTAACGTGGTCCAAAGATTTAACCGAAAGAACGCCCACCATGATGCGCTTCACGCCTCACCTGCTCGCCGCCCTCATGCTAGCCACACCCGCCGCCGCACAATCGGTGCAAACCAAACAATACGACGATGGTGGCATCTACGAGGGTCAGTTCCTCAACGGGTTGCAACACGGCCAAGGTGCCTACACCCTCCCCAACGGCTACCGCTATGAAGGCGCATGGTTTGAAGGCGAAATTCGCGGCGAGGGCACGGCGCAATTCCCCAATGGTTCGATCTATGAGGGCCAGTTCGCCGTCGGTAAACCCGAAGGCTTCGGCGTCATCAACTTTGCCGATGGCGGCACCTATGAAGGCGACTGGCTGGATGGCAAAATCACAGGTCGCGGCATTGCGCGCTACGCCAATGGCGTCGTCTACGAGGGCGACTTCCGTAATGCCATGCACCACGGCCAAGGCACCATGCGCTCCCCCGGCGGCTATATCTATGAGGGCCCGTGGGTGAATGGCGTCAAAGAAGGCGAAGGCTCAATCACCTACCCAGACGGTGCAATCTACGTTGGCACTTTGGCTGACGGCGAACGCCAGGGCGTCGGTACGCTGACAATGCCCGACGGTCTGATCTATGAAGGCACATGGGCCGCTGGCCAGATCGAAGGCAAGGGCCGCCTCACCCAACCCAATGGCGACATCTACGAGGGTGACCTTGTCGCTGGCAAACGCCAAGGCATCGGAACTGTCACCTACGCCAACGGTGACGTCTATGCAGGCGGCTTTGCCAATGATCTACGCGAGGGGGACGGCACATTCACGGGCGCAGACGGCTACCGCTACGCGGGCGAATGGTCCGAAGGCCAGATTGAGGGCACAGGGTCCGTGACCTATCCAGATGGCTCTACCTACGCTGGCACATTCATGGACGACCTTGCGCACGGCACAGGCAAAATCACCTACCCGGATGGCTCCACCTATGAGGGCGGCTGGGACGGCGGCGTTATCAACGGCACAGGCATTGCAACTTACGCCAATGGCCTCGTCTATGAAGGCGAATTCCTGAACGCTAAGAACCACGGCCAAGGCACCATGAGCTATGCCGATGGCTACACCTATGTCGGCGCATGGGCAGATGGTCAGCGCAGCGGCTTTGGCACCGCAACCTACGCGGACGGCACCCTGTATGAAGGTGAATTCATGGGCGGCCAGCGCAATGGTTCCGGCAAAATCACGATGGCAGACGGATTTACCTACGAAGGACAATGGGACACCGGCGAGATTTCCGGCCTCGGCGTCGCGACCTATACAAATGGCGACATCTACTCGGGCGAATTCCGCTCAGGCCGCCGCCAAGGGACCGGCACCATGACCTACGCCGCCTCTGGCCAAGTCGCTGACGGCGAATGGCAAGACGGCGCACTGGTCACACAAGGCGCAGCCAATCCGGCAACGGATGGTGTTGTGGTAGAAGAACCAGCGAGCGAGTGAATATCCGCACCGCGGACAACACCGATATCTAATTAGAAGAAACGGATGGCCGCCCCTCATCCTTTGGCATTCTCATAGACCCGCTCAACTCTTTCAAACCATGACGTTTCGCGCAATCTAGCGAGCCAGTTCAAGCCAATTTCGGGTAACTTCGTTAAACCAAAATAGAGGGCATTGCTTCGCCCCCGCCAATTGCACCTTGGTCTAAGGTTTTGGCGCTGCCTATGATGTAATCGGCTGAACGTTGAGTTTCATCGCCATTCTCGACACCTCACCAGCCAAAGGAAACAAGCAGGCCTGTAGCGAATGGTAGATGTCCGGTTTGCCCGCAAATATGGTGCTTGTGATCTGGCTGTTTTCATCGACTTCGGGAAACCACCCGCCGCGTTCGTGGTCAATGAAATGCGCGTCCGCGAAGGACCAGAGGCGACGATACCAGATTTCGTCAACGTGGTTCCGATCAAGCTTGATAAGCACCGCAACTGCGCCAATGGCCTCGGCTATCGGCCACCAGAAGCGTGACGCAATATCAATGTCGCCGCCGAACTTGAGCGTATAGGCAAATCCGCCATCGGCCCGCCATGCGTCCTGTAATGCCCGCTCAATCAATTGCCGTGCTGTCGTTGGCGCATCGCTGCTGGGTCGTCCGCAAAGGTCCCAGTGTTGCAACAGCAGGCGCCCCAATTCGAACGAATGCCCCGGGGTGGTGCCCGCCGGACGGAACATGGGGTCGCCTGCGTAGCTGCGATCAACGTCCCAAGCCTCGGTGTAATGTTCGGGCAAGCGCCAGTTATTTTGCGGCGCTATTTTCTTGGTGAAGAAATCCAAGATTCGCCCCGCACGGTTCAAATAAACTTCATTGCCCGTAGCCTCGAACGCGCTGAGGTGTGCCTCGACCCCGTGCATATTGGCATTCATACCACGGTAGGTCGAAAAAGGGGTCCAATCCCTGTTCATCTCGTCGGAATACAGCCCCGCGTCATCTTCCCAAAAGTGTTGATCCAGAACCCCAGTAACATCCGCAAGCAGTGCATCCGCGTCTGGATGGCCCGCGATCTTGGCTGTCGAGGCGGCCAAGAGGACAAACATATGCCCGTATGCCAGTTTGCGATCATCAACGATGTCATCGCCCCGCATCGCCCAGAGATAGCCGCCGTGAATGGGATCACGATGATGACTGTTAAGGTAGGCCATTCCGTGATCGACAATTTTGTCGGCATCCACATGCCCCCAGATTTGACCCAACGCATAAGAATGAACGAGCCGTGTCGTCGTATGAAGCTCTTGTGTCGTGTCACTAAGCGGTGCCCCGCTGTGATCGAGGGTTGCGAAGCCGTTTTCATTTTGCAGGCTGTTCTTGAAGAAGGTGAATTGCCGCTTGGCGTCAACGGCCAGCCATGCCCGATGCTCTGGCAAGTCCAGCCAAAATCCTGAATGGTCTTGCGGGCCCGGTGGTCGGTGTTCTGTCATGGGCTTGTCCATTGAATGTCATACGCCCAAAGGCGTCAGGTAGCGTGCGCCGTGTCCTGATTGTAGCGCGCGCGGCGTGCACGATCGCGTTCGCATCCAACCTGTGCAAATGATAAGCATCTTCCACGGTCCCGACTAGCCCGAAGTGTTCGACGCCCAGCCATTTCATGCGATGCGCTAAGATAATTGCCGAAAAGGCGGATGTGGGAAGATGCACAGGTGTACATACGCAATGTGTACAGG
>DQCL01000292.1:7223-7469 GCA_003533975.1 Octadecabacter sp.
CAATCACCCCTGAATTTTTCCGCAATTCCCCCCTTTTCAAATCCGCGCTCTGGGCTATATTCGACGTCATGATGCACAACGCATATATCCGGGCCCTCCTCAGCCTCCTCCTTAGTCGCCTCTGAGCGTGCCTTTCGGCGCGACCGCTCAGAGGGTGAGACGCGCCAAGAAACACTAAGGAAATCAAGGGAATACCAAAATGACCGATCAAGTTCTGATCTTTGACACGACCCTGCGCGATGGCGA
>DQCL01000094.1:0-230 GCA_003533975.1 Octadecabacter sp.
ACGCGGTAAAGCTTACTAAACGGCTTGGCCTTCGGGCCGACCCAAATCGTCCGTGCGCCACCTGCCCAAGGCGCGCACGGACGCACGACTTTTCTCAGGAGAACTTAAATGTATATCGTCCCAGAAGCCGCCATTGCCGACATCTTAACACGCAACGATGCCTTTACGGCCGTCGAACAAGTCTTCGCCGCTATGGCTGCGGGCGACGCTTATAACTTCCCCGTCATTCG
>DQCL01000094.1:282-7695 GCA_003533975.1 Octadecabacter sp.
GGCTACTGGCCCCATAACCTCGAGAAACGTGGGCTCATCAATCACCAATCGACTGTATTTCTGTTCGACCCTGACACAGGAAAAGTTGCTGCGATGGTCGGGGGCAACCTGTTGACGGCGCTTCGTACTGCAGCGGCGTCTTCGGTTTCCATCAAGCATCTTGCACGCAAGGACAGTAAGGTGATGGGAATGATCGGCGCAGGTCATCAGGCGAAATTCCAACTACGCGCCGCTTTGGAAACTCACCAATTCGAAAAAGTTATTGGCTGGAATTACCATCCTGAAATGTTGCCAAGCATTGCAGAAGTGGCCGCCGAATTTGATTTGCCGTTCGAAGCGCTGAACTCGCTTGATGGCATGACGGAGGCCGATGTCGTAATTTCAATGACATCCTCGTTCAGCCCTGTCTTTACCTCTGCACATATCAGCGATGGCACACATGTTGCATGCATGGGAACGGATACAGTCGGCAAGCAGGAATGTGACACCGACTTGATCGTTCGGGCGACCGTATTCACCGACGAAGTCGCACAGTCCGTAACATTGGGCGAAGCACAACACGCTGTTGGGGCGGGTCTAAAAAACCGTGAAGACATCTTTGAGGTTGGCGCCGTGATCAATGGGACGCACGCAGGGCGTACCTCCAATACGGAAGTCACGCTGTTTGATGGCACTGGTGTCGGCCTACAAGATCTCGCGGTCTCGGCCTCAATCGTCGAAATTGCCAAAGCCAAAGGCATTGGCATGGAAGTAGAGTTCTAAATCGGGGTTTACATTTGCAGCACTCAGTTGAGACACTCAAAAGAAAAGAAGGAGCACTCCCCATGACCGGTTATCTTACCACACACGTTCTCGATACGGCGCGCGGATGTCCCGCCGAAGGTATTCAGATCGACCTGTTTCGGATTTCCGGACAGGATCGCACCTTGCTCAAGACTGTCACAACAAACGACGACGGGCGCACCGATGCGCAAATATTGCCGAGCGAAGAATTTGAAATCGGCACCTACGAGCTGGTCTTTCACGCTGGCGATTACCTTGATCGCACAGGAACACCCCCTGAATCCCCGCGCTTCCTCGACATCATTCCAATTCGGTTCGGGATGTCACAAGCACAACACTACCATGTACCACTGCTCATTTCCCCATTCAGCTATTCGACCTATCGCGGAAGCTGATCAGGCAACCTCGTCTCCTTGATGACTTGGCTAATTCGTTTGGAAACGAATTCCATGAATAGCCGCATTTTAGGATCCTGAAGCCTGCGGTGCGTGAAAAGACATGCCATTTGGATCGGCTCCGGTGGCGTGTCTTCACCTACGACTACCAGCTCGCCGGATTTCAAATGTTCGGCAACCTCAAACACGGGCTTGAGGGCAATGCCATGCCCGCTAAGCGCCCAGTCAATCAGCACATCGCCATCATCGCATTCAGATCGGCCTGTCGTGTTAAAGCGTTTAGGGCCGGCCTTGGTAATAAGCGGCCATTGAAATTCCTTCGCCCCCGGAAATCTCAGGTTCAAACACTCGTGCTTGTCTTTGACGATTTCTTCGCCGGATTTCGGATGGCCGCGTTTCTCAATGTAGCTTGGGGACGCGCACAACACACGTTGCACATCCGCCAGTTTCTTTATGCGTAGATTACTATCTTCTGGCTGCCCCAAGAAATACGCAAGATCCAAGCCTTCAGTCGTCAAATCGACTTTCCTGTCCGTCAGCCGTAGCCGCAGGTTGACGTTTGGATATTCCTCCAGAAATGCAGGTACTTGCGGCGCGATCAACCGCCGCCCAACCCCTAATGGAGCAGCAACATACAACGACCCTCGCGGGTTCTCGGTAATCTCAACGACTTGCGCCTCTGCCGCAGCCACAGATTCAAGAACCTGAGAGGCACCACCATAGTATGCCTTCCCCTGCTCTGTCGGTGCCAGGCTCCGCGTCGTACGCTGAAACAAACGCACACCCAAACGCTGCTCAAGTTGCGAAATCCGAGACGACGTCACCGCAGGTGAAATGCGCAAATCGCGGCCGGCGGCTGACATGCTTCCAAGCTCATAGACACGCACGAAAGTTCTAATATTCTCTAAGTAAGACATTTTCTTGCTTTTTTTGACACAGCTTGGGTATTCCGGCAGATAGCATGATAATTACCTTTGGCATAGGCTGACATCAAAATCTAATCTAGGAGAGCGGAATGTTCGACGTAGCAATTTTATGGGATTGGATCGCGTTTTCCGTCCGATGGCTTCATGTGATCACAGCAATGGCGTGGATCGGTGCCTCGTTCTACTTTATTGCGCTAGATCTTATGCTTAAGCCTAGCGACACTCTCCCTGAAGGCGCATCAGGAGAAGAATGGGAAGTTCACGGCGGGGGCTTCTACCACACCATTAAATACATGGTGGCTCCGTCGCAAATGCCCGAACATTTGACATGGCATAAATGGCAAAGCTATTCGACTTGGCTGTCAGGCGCCGCGCTGTTGATGATCATCTATTGGGTCGGCGGAGAGATATTTCTGCTTGATCCGACGAAGGCTGATCTGTCGTTGTGGCAGGGCATTCTTATCTCAGGTGGATCTTTGACAATCGGCTGGCTTGCCTATGACCAGATGTGCAAATCCAAACTGAGCGAGCATTCAACGCTCTTGATGCTTTTGCTTTTCATCATTCTCGTCGCAATGTCTTGGGGCTATAACCAGATCTTCACTGGCCGTGCGGCGTTGCTTCATCTTGGCGCCTTCACTGCAACCATCATGACGGCGAACGTCTTCTTCCAGATCATGCCAAATCAACGCATCGTCGTCGCGGACCTAATGGCAGGACGCACACCAGATGCGAAGTACGGTAAAATCGCCAAGGTACGCTCGACCCACAACAACTACCTCACATTGCCTGTCGTGTTCTTGATGCTCAGCAACCACTATCCGCTTTCATTTGGCACAGAATATGCGTGGATTATCGCGAGCCTGATCTTCTTGACCGGCGTCACGATCCGCCACTACTTCAACACCATGCACAAAACTGGCAAAGGGCCACATTGGACATGGGCCGTGACAGTGCTGCTGATGATCCTCATCGCATGGTTGTCCACTGCAAATACCTGGGACGGAGACTACGACGCACTAGAAGCGCGGGAACTCACCCAACACGAACAACAATTCGCGTCTGCGGCGGGTTTTGAGGATGCCCATAATGTTGTGTTGGGAAACTGCTCGATGTGCCACGCCCGCGAGCCATCCTTTAGTGAGACAATGTTCTGGGCACCCAAAAGTGTCTACCTAGAGACCGAAGCAGACATCGCACGCAACGCGCAACAGATTTTCCTTCAAGCTGGGGCAAGTCATGCAATGCCTCCGCCGAACGCTATCTCAACGATGACTGACGAAAACCGCAGAACAATCGTTGCTTGGTATAGGAACGCAACAAGCAACTAAACGTCGTCCAATGCGCCCCTAAAAGGCACGCCGCCTGTTCTAACCTTCTAGCGCCTGATCAATCGCGGCAAGCGTTCGCACACTTGCTCCACCATGTTCCGCAAGAAACGTTTCAATCTGTTCAACGTCTGCGACAGAAGACAAAGACAACGCCGCAACCAACGCCGCTTGGTCCGGCAGGCTGACCGCAACGCCCGCAGCCTCTGCCTCACTAAAGGGATACTCTATTGTCCAAGTATGCGGTCCCGTTAACACTGGCTTCATCAACATAAGCGGCTCAATGATGTTGTGTGAGCCACTCAGTGTGAAACCACCGCCAACGATCACACGGTCCGCCAACGCCAGATAGAAAAACATCTCTCCAAGACTGTCACCCACGACAACGTCAGCTCCTTCGATCTGGGCGATTTGTTCCAACTTTGGATCAAGGACTTCACTTCGTCGCAAAACGGTCAAACCTGCTTGCACCAACCCGTCGGCGACCGCATCGAAACGCTCGGGCGCGCGTGGCACGTAAACGATAAGCGGCGCGGGCTGATTGGTTGTCTGCGCCTGCGCGACCAATTTCGCAGCGACCTCACCGAAAAGCTGCTCTTCGCCCTCTACGCCGCTTGCAATCGTAATGACTTCGCGCCCCGCAGCGAAGGCTGGACGCAGGCGAGTAGCGGCCTCCGTCAGCGCGGGAGGAACCGGTTGATCAAAACGCAATTCTCCGGTCACTGTAATGTTCTCGAGCCCAACTGAAGCAAAGCGCTCCGCTTGCATTGAGGACTTCACGAAAGCGCCGGAAAACCCTTTGATGATACGCTGACGAAGCCGCAAACCTCTGCTGTCGCGCGCCAACGGACGTGTCCCATAGATCGCGTTGCACATGTAAAGAGGAATGCCTGCTGCCTTGGCCGCGAAAATCATTGCAGGCCAAATTTCCACTTCTAACGTGAGACCAATTTTCGGACGACACGCACGGAAAAAACGCCGGTAGCACCAGCGCATATCGAATGGCACCCAGACCGCCGCCAATTGGCCCGAAGCAATCTCGCCTTGAAAATGATGTTCAGACTCGCGTCGTCCCGCAGGCGTGAAATGCGTCAAAACGACCTTGTCGCCGCGCTCTAAGGCTAGTTTTATCAACCCTAGTGCGGAACGGGTTTCCCCCAAGCTCACGGCGTGAAACCAAAGCGCACCTTGCGGGAGAGGTTGGCGATAAAACCCAAAACGCTCCGCTATATTTCGCGCGTAGTCCACATCACGCCGTCCCCGTTGCCAAAGATAAATCAAGACGAGGGGCAGGAGCGGAACCCACAACAGCCTGTAAAATGCTAGAAACAGTTTGAGGATCAAGTTGCGTACCTCTTCGTACTGGCCGCGAAACGAGTTGCAATAACAGCCGTCGTTTACTGGCGCACCGATTGCATTCAACCCAGCTATCGTTAGGAAAGTTGATCGGTTCTCGCATGATATTGGTGTGTTTGCCAGAGACTAAGTTTCTTAGCCGTAGACGTCTTAGTTCCAATTTCCCCACGATCGTGATGGATATTTTCCGCAACGGTCCTCACTTGAAATAGCGCTTGAGCGGTTACACACGGTCGAATTCAGCGATAAGAAGATACTATGAATATTGAAACCGACTGGGTTGAGCGCTTTCCGGGGCTGTCTCGTCTGGAACCCCCGATCAAGAAGCTCTTGTCGAGCAGAAGCGTCATCGTGAACGTTCCAAATGGCACAACCTTGTTCGGGCCAGGTAATTCACCCGAGAACATGCTTTTCCTTTTGGACGGTACGGTGCGCGTGCAGCAGGTGTCTGAAACAGGCCACGAGATCGTACTTTATCGCATCCATGCGGGCCAAAGCTGTGTTTTGACGACCGCCTGTTTGCTCGCGTTTGAGGACTATGCCGCTGATGGTATTGCTGAAACCACCGTGCAGGCAGCCGCGGTGCCACGTGATGTATTTGATGACCTCGTAGCGCAGTCCAAATCATTCCGTGACTTTGTTTTCGCAGCGTTTTCGAAACGCATTACCGACCTGTTCCGAATGATCGACGAAGTCGCATTCCAGCGTTTGGATGTTCGCCTTGCGGATAAACTTGTCAGCCTTGCCGATGATGAGAACATCGTCAAAACAACGCACCAAAAGCTCTCAGTCGAGTTAGGAACAGCACGCGAAGTCGTTTCGCGTCAATTGCAAGAATTTCAGCGTCGCGGTTGGATCGAACAGTCCCGAGGCAGTGTCAGCCTGCTTGATGTGACCCAACTAAGAAAGCTGGCCAATCACAACACCTGACGAAATTTTCAAATTGGTGACAATATCACCGTCGCTTTCCCGTCAAAGCGCTATGTTTGATGAAATCATTCATAGGAGACGAAGAAATGACTGCAAATATTGGCTCAATTGATCGCATCACCCGAATCATTCTCGGCATTGTATTGCTCGCTGCGCCATTCCTCAGCGGAATGGCTCTGTTTGAATCCACGACTGCGACCGTAATTTCCGTAATCGTAGGAATCGTAATGCTGGCAACGTCCTCCATGCGCTTCTGCCCACTGTACCGTATCTTCGGCATCCGGACGTGCAAACTATGATCGAGACAGTATTCACGCCTTATGCGTCGCTTGGTGGTGGCGTCTTAATTGGCCTCGCTTCCATCGCTTTGATGGCCGTCGCTGGCCGCATCATGGGTGCCACCGGCATTCTGGCTGGCTTCTTTCAGCCCTCCAACTTGTCGGACTGGACGTGGCGTGCTGTTCTCCTAGCAGGCATGATCGCTGGCCCGCTTGTTGTGTTGTTGTTCACTGGTGAAATGCCGGCAGTTCAGGTGCCTATCTCAACGACAATGCTGATCGTTGGCGGTTTCATCGTCGGCATCGGTGTCACGTTTGGCGGCGGCTGTACATCTGGCCATGGCGTTTGTGGCATGGCGCGGCTTTCGCCCCGCTCAATCGTCGCAACGATTTCTTTCATGGTTGCAACGGCCGTCACGGTCTACGTGATCCGCCACATCTTAGGAGCCTAAAACATGCGCCTTATTATCCTTTTCCTTATCGGCCTCGTTTTCGGTGTTGGCATCTCAATCTCTGGCATGGCGAACCCTGCTAAGGTTTTGAACTTCTTTGACTTCGCCGGCACCTGGGACCCAAGCCTCATGTTCGTGATGGGTGGCGCTGTTGTCGTAACCTTCATCGGCTACCGCTTCGTTTTGAAGCGTCCCGCACCAATGATGGATGCTAAATTCCACCTTCCGACGCGAAGTGACCTTGATATGCCGCTCATCGTTGGGTCCGCTCTCTTTGGTGTTGGCTGGGGCATCGCGGGTTTCTGCCCAGGTGGTGCTTTGCCTGCTCTCGGGACTGGCCGCTCAGAAGTGTTCATCTTCGTTGCAGCGCTAATTGCCGGAATCTTCGCCGCTAAGTTTCTCAAGTCTGTCCTCGATAAACGGGCAACCACACAAGCATAAGTTATGGGAGTTTTCCAAATGGCATACCCAGTAGACATGACCGTCACACCCGATGTTTCCGCTCACTTTGATGAGATGACGAACACGATCACCTATATTGTCAAAGACCCAAACAGCGACCACTGCGCGATCATTGATAGCGTAATGGACATCGACTACGCCGCAGGTCGCATCACATACGAAGCTGCTGACCGTCTTATCGCTGAGATCAACGAACGTGGCCTCACACTGGACTGGATCATCGAAACCCACGTCCATGCGGACCACCTGAGTGCCGCGCCTTACATCCAAGACAAACTGGGTGGGAAAATCGGCGTTGGTGAAAAAATAATGGTCGTTCAGGAAACCTTCGGTAAGGTTTTCAACGAAGGCACTGAATTTGAACGTGACGGGTCCCAGTTTGATGCGCTGTTCAAGGACGGTGATACGTACATGATCGGCAGTATGCAGGCGTTCGCAATGTATACGCCGGGCCACACGCCCGCGTGTATGGTCCACGTTGTTGGTAACGCCGCGTTTGCTGG